>NZ_JAVSCQ010000016.1:0-77262 GCF_040560405.1 Facivitalis istanbulensis | reverse complement strand
CCAGCGACATCGCTGCGCGACAACGCCTCTTGATCCAGGCCAACCTCGTGTGACACTATCCCCAACGTCACCGCTGACACATCACCATCAATGTCGCTGACCAGTCACCGACGATGTCGCGCTACAGGGCTCTGCGCAAAGCGATCGGATTCGACCAGGCGTTCGCACACAAGCTGCATGATCTCGGCGAGTTGCGCTGACGATCCAACGAAGCAGGTCTTGTCGCCCGTGCATTGCAGGCAGGAGCGCGTCTCGAGTTCGGCCGCGATATCGTCGGCATCCATGCGTTCGAGAAGCGCGACCGCGACGGAAAAGGTCGCCCCATAAGGAATGAAGTCGCGCAGGACCTGTGCCAGGCGGTAGTGGCACGCAAGGAACAGGTCGATTCCCTGATCCGACAGTCGCAATTTGTAGGTCCTTGAGGCCGCCTTTCCCATCTTCCCCTTCCCTGCGACTCGTGCCTGTCTCCTTATGGCTTGACGAGATTTGAGCCCAAATGGGCACTTGATGAACGATTAGAGACCCAAATTGCGGCACGGATGTGCCGATTGCGGTCCGCGATTGCCGCCTCCGGCACGGCAGTGCCCTGCCTATTGCGGCACCCCGATTACTTACTTCATGACGCGGTCATCCCGATTTGGGGTGACGGCGAGCACCGTTCGACAACTCAGCGCTCCCAGCCCGATCCCGATCAATTTCCCCGGATCGCCAAGTGCGATTCCCGGACAGAGGAGCCGTGTCTGATGACCAAACGAATAGTCTTGAACAGCCTGGGCAGCGTTTCGCTTGCGCTCATCACTATGCCAGCTGGCGCCTGCCCCCGGCAAGTTGCCGCGCCCGTCAGCGCACCGGCGCCGCAGGTTCGGGTCATCGCGACGGCCGATGGTTTCGCCATCGCGGCTAAGACGGAGACTCCCACGGCGCCGCCGCCGCGCTCGGCCGTGCCGCTCGGCGTACAGATGCAGATCGACCGTGACGCCTTTGAGTGCAGCACGCGTCGCATCGCGAGTGCCCGCCCGTGAGGGGCGCGACGTCCAGGGCGGTTCGGCGCCTGTCGCTGTTCGCTTGCGCAATGACGCTTGGTCCGAGCGCGATCGCGCAATCGGTGGAAACCGCGAAACAGGGTGATCCGGCGCCGCTCAGCGTCGCGAGTGAGGAAGCGCAGCAGAAGCTGCAGCAGACCTTCACCAACCTGAAGTTCGAGGACTTCGGACCGGCACCCGTCAAGGGCCCCATCTATCAGGCGACCGCGGGCGGACGGATCATCTATTATGCGCCGGAGAGCGAGCAAATCCTCTTTGCCGCAGTCTACGACAAGAATGGCGTCAACATCACGGCGTTGGCCCAGGATGCGAGCGCCCGGAAAAAGCTCGGTGCACTGGATCCCGCGAAGGCGCTCGTCATCGGCCCCGAAGGTGCGCCGACGGTGATCGAGTTCACCGACCCCGAATGCCCCTATTGCCGCGCGCTCGAGAAGTTCTGGATCGCCAAGGCAGCAGAGGGGAAGCCGGTCCGGCGGCTCATTTATTTCGTGAGCGGCATTCACCCGCAGGCCGCGGCGAAATCCGAACATATCCTCTGCTCGGCGGACAAAGAGGCCGAGTTCAAGGCGATCTACGGCGGCGCGCAGCCGGCAAGCTTGCGCAAATGCGCAGCGGGCCATGCCAAGGTCGAGGCCGATGCGATCGCCGTTCAGAAGATCGGCATCACCGGCACGCCGACGCTGATCATCGACGGCAAGCTCGTCTCGGGCTTCCAGCAGGGTGAGCTTGAGCAATTTCTCGCGGACCATTCGGCGAAGACCGATGCGAAGCACTGACGATCGTCGCGCGCGAACGCGCGCGCCCTTCCTTCTTGGCGGCCGTTCGGGGGGCCGGTCCGGGCGTAGCGCCTCGGCTCCACCGATACGGGCCGGAATGCCGACGGCCGTGGCTCCCCTGGAGCCGTCCACCACGCCGCTCGGCCGCCAACGTGTCCTCACGGTGTCGGCAGGCATCTTCCCGGGCGGCTCCGCAAGCGAACGGAGTGGCAAAATGATCAGGAAAATCGGCAAGCATGTGTTCGGGGTCGCGAATATCGGCGTCCCTTTGGTCTTGTTCGCAACAATGAGCGGCGGCGCGCACGCGTTCACCGCGCCTGCGACCGGAGACCTTGGCTACGACATCTACAACATCGTCGTGAACAAGGGCGTCAAGGGCCCGATGGGGTTCGTCGCCGGCGTCGCGGCCTTCCTCTTCGGCGTGTCGCGGCTGTTCTCGAACGTCATGATCGGGATCCCGACGATCGTCGCCGCGGTGTGCCTCATCAAGGCGGACACCATCCTCCAAACCTTCGGGATGGTCGTCTGAACTGATCGGCCGCGCGGGGCCGATCAAGTCCCCGCGCGTCCCACGAGCCGGGCCGAGAGGCCTGGACACGACAACCCGGGCTCTTCGGGCTGTCTTGAAGCAGGAGGAGAAGAGCGTTGGACGAACGTCTGCCCCAGTATCTTCATCTGCCGGTCCAGATCCTCTGGTTCGGCGCGGATGAATTCATCCTGGTCATGTCGACGATCTTTGTCGCCGTCATCGTTGGCGGCGTGATCGGGTGGACGCTGATCGGCGCTCTTCTCCTTTTCATCCCCTGGAAGCGGACCAAGCCGCGCGGGTTCATCCCCCACCTCGCCTGGCGCTGGGGGCTGCTTCGCTTCCGTCATTATCCGGGTCCGACCCAGACCCGCTTCTTCGAGTAGAACGGCCATGGCGCTTTTCCGCAAATCACGCCCGAAGGACTGGGATCCGCTCGCCGACAAGCCGGCGAGCTGGGGCATCCACCGCTATCTTCAGGGCTCCGCCAATCTCTTCGAAGAGAATCGGCTGCTCAAATTCGCGATCGCGGGCCTGTTCGGCATCACCGCTGTGCTCGGCATGCTGATCTACACCTCGAACCAGAACCAGCGGACGGTCATCGTGCCGTTCGGCACCGGCGGCGATCTCTATGTGACGGGAAATGCGCCCTCGGCGCCGTACCTACGCACGATGACGCGAAACATCGTCAGCCTGTCGGGTACCTATTCGGCCTATTCCGCCGATCCGCAGTTCCAGGAACTGCTGAGCATCGTCCACCCCTCGGCCTATAACAGCATCCGCGACAGCCTGACCGCCATTCTCGACGAGCTCTCGGACAATCCGACTCTGTCGATCGCGACCTATATTCGGCCAGACCAGCCTGTCCTGACCACGAGCACCGACATCGTCGTGCCGGTCGAAAAGGTCCGCGTCATCGGCGGTGTGATCCGCAAGTTCCGGGGCAATCTCCGGATTGGCTACGCGATCGACAACGGCCGCTTCTGGCTGACGTCCCTGCATGAGGAGAATTTCGATGCCGAAACTCGGTAATCGCGGCCGTGCGAGCCTGCTGACGGCCGGCCTCATCTTCGCGGCACCGCCGGCATTCGCCCAGGCGATTACCGCGCTGCCCGATCAGACCGCCTCGATCCGGCTGTCCAATCGCGACGTCAACCACATCATCTGCCAGGGCGGCGAGATCGAGGACGTCAAGTTCTCGGCCGAAAAGGCGATCGCGGTTGAGCGTGGCGGGTCGGACGCGTGGATTAAGTTTCTGGTGAAGGAGATCGACGGCGAAGGCACGCCGACGCGGACCTATGTGACCACGCCTTCCGAATTCTTCGTTTCGTGCAATGGGGCGATTTACCCGCTTTACACCGAGCCGTCGGACATTCCGGCGCAGACCGTGATCCTGGCCTCCGGCACCGCGCAGCGCGCCCGTGCCAATCAGGATCTGCTCGGCCCGCTGGTCGAAGAAGAGCGCGCCGTTTCGATCACGCTGTCGATGTTGCAGGACCGCGTGCCGGCAAGCTTCGCCGAAGTAGCGCCGGTCGCGGGCGACATCGTCCTGCCGACCTTGCCCGCGGCGCGCCTCCATGAACGCCGGCGGTTTGCAATCGAAGGCGCTGGCCTCTCGGCATCCGAATATCTGGTCCAGGCGTCAGCCGACCTTGTCCTCGCCGAGCCCGAGTTCCTGGTGTCGTTGCTCGGCTCGAACATCTTCGCGGTCACGCTCGATCGTATCGCGCTGAAGGCTGGCGATAGCGCTCGGCTCATCATCATTCGCCGGGGAGCTGTCCAATGAGCGAGAGACCAGAAGAGACCGCGCCGGATGCCGCTGGGCCTGGTGAGCAGAGCCCTTTCCAGGCGCATCTAGCCGCCCAGGCGGTCCATGACGGCGGTGACGAAGCGCGGGGTGCGGCGCTGCTCGACTGGCGCGCGTGCTGGGATTCGCTGAGTTCGACGGGCAAACTGCGCATGAAGCAATTCGGCGTGGCCACGGCGATCGGCGTGCTTGGCTACGGCCTCTATTCTGCGAGCACCGCCGACAAGCCGGTTGTTGCGGCGCCCGAGGCCTCCAAGCTTGATATGGGCGCGGGCCTTCGCGGCGACAGCCTCGAGGTGAAGCTGCGCGGCGATCTGAAAAAGGTCCTGGACGGCCAGTCCATGCTCGGCGACCGGGTGACGGCGATCGAGGAGGGCAAGACACCGATCGGGCTGCAAGGCACCGGCCCCGCGGCACCAGGTGCCGACGGCGCGCCATTGCCGCCAGCCCTTCCCGGCGGCGGCGCGCCGGAGTTTCCGCCATCGCCATCCGGTGCTTCGGGCGCGGCGGGCGACAATAGTTTGCCAGCCCCGCCATCCGCACCGGTGGGACCTCCCGCTCCGCCGGCACCGCCGGTCGAAAAAGTGGTGGGTGCAATCGGCGCCGCCACATCGCCGGTCGTCCCCAAGGATGCGGCCGCGGCGTCGGACGAGTCGAAAAAAAAGATTCGGACGATCTATTTGCCGCCTGGTTTCATGAAGGCGCGGCTGCTGACGGGCGTGGACGCCTTGGCGAGCCACGACGCGACCTCGAACCCGGAGCCGATCATCGCGCGGGTCCAGGCGCCAGCCGTGCTCCCCAATGACGTCAAGGCGAACCTGTCCGGTTGTTTCGTCATCGGCAACGCGACCGGCAGCCTCGCCAAGGAGCGCGTCGAGATCCAGCTCGTGACGCTCTCCTGCGTCGACTTCGACGAACATTCGGTCGTCGACCAGAGCGTCAAGGGCTTCTTTGTCGATACCGACGGCAAGAAGGGCCTGTCGGGCAAGGTCGTCACCCGCGCCGGCGCGGCCTTGGCCCGGACTTTTATCGCAGGGACCATCAGCGGCATCGCCCAGACGGTCGAGAATAGCTTTGGTGATACGTCGACCTCGGCGCTCGGCACAGTGAGGACGCTTAATGCCGGCGATGCCGCCAAGTCCGGCATAGCGGGCGGCCTTTCCAAATCTTCGGACAAGCTGACCGATTTCTATCTCGATCTCGCGCGCCAGGCCGGCCCGATCGTCGAGGTCGGCGCCGCGAAGGACGTGGTCGTCGTCATCCAGGAGGGCGTGACGCTCGAAATCAAACCATCGGCGGGGAGCAAATTCTGATGCCCAGAACCCTTTCATGCAAGGTCTCGATCCGCGGTCACCGACTGCTTCTCATCCCGGTGATCGCGGCCCTTGGTGGCTGCGCGACGCTCGGCTCGGTGATGTCACCTTACTCCGAAAAATATAGCTGCAAGAACAGCGACCATGGACAGTGCGTGCATCCCGAGAAGGCCTATGAGGATGCGGTCGCCGGCCGCCCGTCCCGGTCGGACCCTGCAGTCACCAACGACAAGAAGCTGCTGCGCGGCCAGGCTGCTGCACCGGCAATGTCTGGCATGACCGCCAAAGGCGCAGCCGCGCCGGTGGGTGCCTATCTCGGGTACAAGGACAGCGTCTATCGCGAGCTGCAGGGGCTGATCGACCAACCGGTCACGCCGATGCTCAAACCGCCGCGCACCGTTCGCACGCTGATCCTGCCTTATGCCGACCGTCAGCGGCCTGACCGCCTCTACATGCCGCGCTACGTCTTCTCGATCGTCGAGACGCCCGCCTGGGTCGTCGGCGACTATCTGGTCGATCCGGTTCAGCCATCGACCCAGGCGCCCGTCCTGGGTCAGGTCCAGGAGCGTGAGATTGACGGGGCTATTTCCGCAACGGCGCTGGCGCCGCCGGCCAGGGACCCGCGCACGCTGGTGCCAGCGCCCATGAATGCGCGTCCGTTGGCGCCGACGCCCAGGGCTTCGAGCACGCTCGGGCCCGCGCCGAAGGATCAGAGCAAGTGAAGGCGCGCGGCTCCCGAACAGGCGGCGATCTGAGCTTTGCCCAGCTGCGGCAAAGCGTCGCGCGCGATCGCTTCTCCGATTACCTGCCGCTCGTTGCATGGGACGAGGATGAGGAGGCGTTCCTCTGCATCGACGATGGTTGGGGCTATGGCTGGGAGCTCGTGCCGAGCGCCTACATGTTTGCGCATGTGCATCAGGCGCTGCTCGGGCTTCTCAACATTCACTTCCCCGATGGCACGGTCCTTCAGCTTCACAGTTTTGCCGACCCGCTGATCGAGACGGCGCTCGATGCGTTTCTCGATCTCAAGACCCGCGACGATCCCCTGATCCAGGCATCGGCCAGGCGCACCGCCGATTATCTGATGGCGGGGACACATGGCCTTCGTGCGATGCACGGCATACCGATCAGGGACTTTCGCACCATCCTGTCGGTAAAGACGAGGCGTCCGCTGGGGAGCGATCTGCGCCGCCAGATCGAGGAGCAGCTCGCCAAGCTCGGCATCGTCCGGCTGCCCCCGGAGGAGATCGTCTCCTTCTATCGCCGGATCTTCAACGGTGTGTTCGCCGCCGCGCCCGGCGTTTTCTCGTCGAGCCCTGATGCAACCGGGGCGGCGCCGCCGATCCGCAAGCAGATCATCGACGCGGGTCCCGACCTGCTGTTCGAGGGTCCGGAGCTGTTCCTCGGCAACCAGGTCGCGCGCTGCCTCACGCCCAAGTCGCCGGCGCGGCGGATCACCGCCGAGCGGGCCAATCGCCTGACGGGCGGCATGCGCGGTTCGGCCGAGGACAGCGACCAGATCGGGGGGCCGTTCCTCTACACGCTCAACGTCCTGTTCGATCATTCGCAGTTCGAGATCCACAAACGCGCCCAGGTGCTCTCTGCGCAAAAGGCCGCCGGCAGCTTTGCGGTCGAGGTCAGCAAACAGATCGAGGAGATCGGCTGGATCCTCGACGAGGCCGGCAACTCCAAATTCGTGCGGGTGATCCCGACCGTCTGGGTGTTCGGTCGCACCAGCGCCCATGCCCGGGAGATGGCGGCGCGCGCCAAGCGGCTTTGGGAAGGCGAACCCCTGCCCTTCATGATGCAGGAGGAAAGCTATCTCAATCCGATCCTGCTCACGATGAGCCTGCCGTTCGGGCTGTACCCGGACGGGCGCACCTTGCGAATGCTCGAGCGCGATTTCCGGATGCCGGTGAAGGCTGCGGTGCTGATGGCGCCGATCCAGACCGACTTTCGCGGTGGCGGGCGCCCTGCCCTCCTCTACACCGGCCGGAAGGGCCAACTGGTCACGCTCGACCTGTTCGATCCGCGCATCAACAATTACAATTTCATCGTCTCGGCGGAGAGCGGCGCCGGCAAGAGCTTCCTGCTCAACAATCTCTGCCAGCAATATTATGCGCAGAATGCGCTCATTCGCATCATCGATATCGGCGGCAGCTATCGCAAGCTCTGCACGCTCTGCTCGGGTCGTTACATCGACATCGGCGAGGAGAAGCTCGTCCTCAACCCGTTCGACATGGGCTTCGCGCTCGACGGCGAAGACAAGCAGTCGGCGATCTCGATGGCGGTCGCGATCGTCGCCGAGATGGCGAACGCCGCCACCCGCAAGGGTGTCACCACCTCGGAATGGAATCTCCTGAAATCGGCTGTCCAGTGGACGATCGATGAAGGTCATTCCGAAGAGGGCATCGATGCGGTCCGTGCATGGCTCGGCGCCTATCCCGCGTTCGCGGCATCGGATCTCGACCGCGTCGATCATCTGATACCGGTCTCGAGGGAATTGGCCTTCAACCTGCGCGATTTCGCGAGCGAGGGCGCTTACGGCCATTTCTTCAACGGCCCTTCGACCTTCGACATCACGGCCGACGAGTTCGTCGTGCTGGAGCTCGAACGGCTGAAGAGCATGCCTGACCTGTTCAACGTCATCGTCATGGTGGTGGTGAACGCGGTCACCCAGGAGCTGTATCTCTCAGGCCGCGACCGGCCGCGTTTCGTGCTCTGCGACGAAGCCGCCCAGTTCATGACCAAGACCGAAGGGCAGGATCTGTCACGACTCGCCGAAGCGTTCGGCCAGGGCTACCGCCGCGCGCGCAAATATCAGGGTTCGTTCGGTATCGTTCTGCAGTCGATGAACGACCTGATGCTGTTCGGGGGCACCGGTCAGGTCATCCTCGAGAATGCCGCGACGCGGTTCCTGCTGCAGGGCTCGACCTATGACAAGGCGGTCGAGAACAAGATCCTCGATTATTCGGGGTTCGTCCTCGAGCTGCTGAAGTCGGTCCGGAACTCGAAGCCCAATTATAGCGAGGTCTTCATCGACTCTCCGCTGGGTCTCGGCATCGCCAGGCTCGTCGTCGACCCCTTCTCGTACTGGATCAACACCAGCGCGCCGCAGGAGGTTGCCGCGTTCGAGGCGCTGCTGCGCGCCGGCCGCTCTCCGCTCGACGCGGTGTGTGAACTCGCCGGCGTCGATCCGGCCGAGATTCTTGGGTCTCGGCCCGAATTGCGCCTACATGAGGAGATTGCGTGATGCTGAAGCGCAAGCCTCCGCAGAACCAGATGGTCTTTGATCTGACGTCATTCTACAGCAGCAAGGATGCTCAGCTCGAACGGATGATCGAAGCACGCGTCGCGATCCGCGCCGAGGCGGCGGCGATCCGCTGGCGGTTCCGGCTGATGGTGATCGAGGCGGCGATGATGACGAGCCTGGTGCTCGCAGCCGGGTTCGCCCTCAACCAGCCCCATGCGATGGTGGTGCGCAGCGCGCTCATCGTCGGAGCGGCCTGCTTCGCGAGCGGCGTCATGCTGGTTGGCCTGTCCGGCGTTACCGGTCTGGCGATCTCCGCCGTTCGTCGGTGGAGGGCGCGATGATACGCGTGACACTCGCCGACGGCACCGCGGAGCTTATCGAGCGCGAGATCGAACCCCGCCGTCCGGGCGAGACGCTGTACGATTTCATGCTGCGCTCGGCGCATGAGACAAGCCTCGAGGCGAGAGCGCTGCGCGCCCTGCTCGATGCCCATGTGGCGAGCCTTGGCGCGGAGCGTGCGTCCGTCGTGCGGCGGCGACGTGCGATGCTGGTCGGGCAGAGTTTCATCTCAGGCTTGGTCGCGAGCGTCCTGATCCGGCCCGACACGGTCGGTGACGCCTGGATTATCGCGATGCCGGTGGCGGTCCTGACCTTGGGTGCCAGCCTGGTGCTGTCATTCTTCATGCCGGCCCTCGACAAGGGTGTCGTCCGGATGGCGCGGTGGTGGCGGCGATGAGGGGTATCTTGTCCTCGACGCCGTCGCTCGGCTCGATCCGTTTGCTGCTCGGCAGCAAGCTGCTGTTGCTGATCCAGGCGTGGATCGTGCTGCGCAGCGGTCAGCTTCTGGACGGTATGCACTGGTTTGTCGTCGGCGCGATCGTCGTCATCGCCATCCTGTGTCTCGTCGGCGCCGTCATCGGCGAGCCGGACGACAGCGCCGAAGACCATAACCGGCCGTGGCGGCGCAGAGCGGAGGGTCGTCATCATGAATGAGGCTATTGGCGGCGCGGCAAGCTTCACCACCCCTGCGCGCATTCGTGTCGTGTTGTTCCAGGGCGCCACAACGATCGTTCTGCTCGCCTGCGCGCTTGTCACCGCTGCGGCGCATGCCCAGACTTCGGTGATCGGACGCACCTGGCCGATCGCGGAACCCGATGCCCTGGAGGAAATCGAGGGTCGCACACAGAAGCTGCCGGCCTTTATGGCCAGCCGTTTCGGCCCGCGCGCGAGCTGGTCGGCGATGAAGGCCGCTCCGCTGGCCGTAGCGCAGGCGAACCGCGTGCGGAGCGTCGTTCCGTTCTACACGCTCGATTTCGATGTGAAGCTTCCGGACGGCAAATTGCTTTATCCGAAGGGCTTCACCTTCAACCCGCTGACCTATGTGTCGCTGCCGCAACGCCTGGTCGTCGTCCGCCCCGAGGATCTTGGCTGGGCGCTGCGCACCGCCACGCCATCAGATTGGATCCTGCTTGCCGCCGGCCCGCGTGGCGGGAGCGATCCGATCACGCTCGGCCAGAAGGTTGGCCGCTCGCTCTTCATCCTCGAGCAGCGCGTGAAAGACCGTCTCGGTCTCGAGGTGGCGCCGGTCATCGTGTCGCAGATCGGCCAGAAACTGGAGCTGACCGAGGTGAAGCTCAACCGCACCGGGAGCGCGCCGCGATGACCCGTCTCGCATTGTTGCGCAGCATAGCGGCTGCCTTTCTGCTTCTTGTGCTGTCCCCGGCTTCGCCAGCGCATGCGTCGTCTTGTCCGACCGGGACGGTGTTCAACCCGATCACGAAAGTGCGCTGGACGTGCATCTTTCCGATCACTATCGGCGGCGTGAAGATCGGCACGGGCGACAAGCTCGGCAAGGCGCTCGACGCGCAGTCGTCCTCGAGTCCGATCTGCGCCTGCCGGAAGGGTGCGACCTTCTGGTTCGGGGTGAAGGTCTCCTTCTGGTCGCCCAATCGCATGGTCGACGTGGTGACCGAGCCAGGATGCATGATGGCGCTCGGCGTCGACCTGATGCCGACCCACGGCAAGCTGCAAGGCAGCCAGTCGTCGATCGCCGACGGGACGAACACGCGCAAGATGTTCGCGCAGATGCACTATTATATCTCGCCGGTCTGGAAGATGCTGGACATGTTCACGGACCTGCCCTGCTTCCAGGATGACGGGTTCGACGTGGCGCTCATCACCGAGGTGCTGCCGACCTGGCAGTCGGGGACGCTCGGCGCGATCATCCAGCCCGAGGGCATATTGTTCGGCAACCCCGCCGCGGGGCTCGCCTGCATGGCCGACAGCGCGGCCGCGGCTGCCGGCAAGGTTCTCGACCCGCTCTTCTGGTGCATGGGCAGCTGGGGTGCGACCTATCCGATCGCCGGCGACATTCATTTCGATGACTCGGTCGAAGCCTGGGCTGGCCTCGCCGCGCGCGGTACCTTCATGATGGGCCGCCTCGGCGCGCTCACCATCTCGTCGACTGACGGCTGCTCGTTCAAGGCCCAGCCGATCTGGACCAAGTCCCGCTACAAGCTCCAGCTGATGGAGCCGGTTAAGGGCGGGAGTTGCGTCAATATCGGTCGGCCAGGTTCCTTGTGGTCGAGCGCGAAGCACGCGCCCGGCAAGGACAATGCCCAATTCATGCTCTTCGAAAAGACGATCTGCTGCGCCGGAGTGTCGGTGCCATGAGCGGATCGTTTCACGGACACCTCGTCAGTTCCGGATGTCAGGCCGGGTCTGCCCGCCAGGACCCGTTGGGTCTCCCGGGACAAAGCGAGGTGGGAGCGGCGCTGCACAGCCCCCGCGGTGCCGCTCCAACCCCGGTCAGCGCGGCCGGCTCCCTCCCGGCTCGGCAGATGGCATTCCCCCGTGCCTCTGTCCTGGCGGCGGCCGCGCTGACCATTTTTGAAGGCCGGGCGGTGTCCCGCCTTTCCCGTTCTTCGGACTCCCAGGCAGCTCCACCGTTTCCGCCTTCGTCAAAGATCGCGGCAGGACGGGCCGTCGGAGCGCGTGCTATGAGGCGAGCTGTCGCGGTTCTGCTCGTCGTCAGCGCGCTTCCCGCGATGGCGCATGCCCAGACGATGGAGGATCGCGCCCGCGCGGCCGCGCAGGCGTCGCGTGCGAAGACGGGTGACAGCGATACGCTACTCAACACCACGATCACGCCGGCGATGAGCGGGCAGCCGATCGCGACCGTCGACAACAGCAAGACGTTCACGCCGACGATCGCCTGCCAGAAGACGCAGAGCCTGCTCGAAGTGTTGGTCCAGCCCTCGGCCAGCGGTGACATTGGTATCGTCCGGATCAGCCAAGACAAGGATTTCGACGGGACGTTCGACACGGTGAGCAACCTGCCCGTGCCGGTGTCCGGTATCTGCGCGAACGGCATCATCTCCTGCGCGCCCGGTACCTGGAACCAGTGCAAGTATTTTCGCTGGGATGTCGACTCGTCCAAGTCCTTGAAGCTGACCCAGGTCGACATGCCCGAGCTTTCCGGTTGCTACTGCGTCAACAATAGCTGCGGCGCCAATCTCGTCTGGAACAACCTCAATTCGGTGCTGGGCGATCTCGGCGGCGGCATGGTGGGCGCGCTCACTACCGCCGATCCGCGCATCGGCGTGGCGCAGGCACAGATCAATGGTCCGGTGATTGACTATGTCGGTGCCCAGTCGACCGCTTGCGCGAGCGACGGGACCGTCGCGCAGACGGCGTATAAGAACAACCCGGCCGCCATCCAGGGGGATGCCGCGTCGATCGCCGCCGGCAACAGCATCTTCCAGATGGTCGCGGCGTCACCTGCGGGTTCGGGAAAAGCGCAGCAGACCAGGGCCTGCACGATCGAGCGTCAGGTCAATGTCATCGACCCACAACTCGATGACATCATCGCCCGCACCGCCGGCGGTTATGCGACCAGCCGGACCGCCAACAACGTTGCCGATTTCCTAATGGGCTCCCCACCGGACAACAGCCTGAGCGGAGGGTCCTGCAGTCTCTTCGATTTCCGCATGACACTGCACGTATCCGACCCCGCGCGCATTCGGCAAGCATCCCTGGTCGAATGGTTCGCGGACGACTGGGGTCAGGTGCGGATCGACGGCAACCTCGTCGATTCGGGACCCTCGCCCTGGACAACCAGCGGTCTGCCGCCCGGAAAATGCGAGCTGAAGAAGACCTATTACGCTTTCCCCAATCTCGACCTGAAACCCTATCTGACCAAGGGAGACCACGAGATCTGGTTGCGGGCGGCGGTCAGCAGCGGTGGTGAGGCGTTCGCAGATGTCCATGTCGAGGTGGATGACAGCTGCGGTTCCACGGAGCAGCTCGTCGACCTGTGTTCAGGGTACGCGGCGGACAGCAAATGCCATCTCGACAGCGAGGATGTCGACGGCGTTGAGACCTTCCGGGGCGGCGTTGCCACCGGCCTGAGGCCCCTGCCCCAGACCTGGCTGTTCGGAGCCGACCGGTGCACGTTGCAGCTCACCCGCGACTTCTTCCTGCGCAAGCGCAACTATGTCTGCGAGACGGACAACGCGGCGTTGCCCGATCCGGACCTGAGCCGCGGCGCCTATATCATCGACCATTCGACCGAGACGTTGCTCGCTGACAAGCAAACCCAGGCGGATGGCAGCGTCACTACTACGACCCGGCCCTTCAGCCTTCCGGATCGGGGCAGCGTGCCCGCCTGCGAGACGATCTGCAAAACCCAGGCGCCCAAGGTCAACACCGCGGCGGCGCCCTCGGGTGTGATGGGAAGCCAGCAGAATGATCCGACAGGGATCGATACCTTCTATCATGTCTGCTCGGCCGACAATGTCTGCCCGACCGGACCCGGCGAGCAGATCGCCTCGGCCTGCGGTTGCCTCGACGATTTCCCTGAAGCCGTCGTGATGATGCAGACGGTCCGGCTCGGCGGCGCGGACATGACCTGCACGAGTGCCACGCCATGAAGAGCCTCTTCCTCACGCGATCCGTGCTGTTAATCTCGGCCATATCGGTCGTGAGCGCCCAGTCGGCGGCTTATGCGCAGGCGAGCGCCGCCGCGATGCCGCAAGCGCGCGCGGCGATCGCCATTCCGGTCGAGCCCACCGATCCGGTCGAACCGACCGACCCATCGGGCCCTACCGCGCCTACCGGTCCCGCGCCCACCAGCGCCAATGAAATGTGCGCGGTCGATCTGAACGGCAATGGCGATGCCGCCGATGAAGGCGAGACCGCGAGTTGCACGGCGACGGCGAGCGGCGGCTGGCAATGCCCGATCCGCGCTGTCGCCTGCACGGTGACGGGTCCGGCCACCTATGCCTGCCCGCTTGGATCCCAATTTGCGTGCGAAGTGCCCGCGGGCGGCGGGGCTCCGACCTGCTCGCCCGACGCCTGCATCGACACGGGCGCCAATCCGGTCGTCACCGATCCAGTCGTCGACGATCCGGGCGTGCCCAATGACGGCCAGGTCGACGCAGAGGGGAATTGCCTCGATCATATCGAGATTTTCTCGGGCCGCGCGCTGCGCTGCCGGCCGCCGGGCCTGCTCGATACCTTCGAGAATTGCTGCAAGGACAAGGGCAAGATCGTCAAGGACGGGATGGGCTCGTCGCTCACCTCGCTCAGCACCAAGATCGCGGTCGCCAAGGGCGTGCTGACCGGCATGAAGGCTGCCTACACCGCCTTCAAGGCTGGCGCGACCGCCAGTCAGGCGGCCACCGCCGGCCTTCACGGCATCATCGGTATCGATCCGACCTCGCTCGCGATCAGCCTGGCGATTAGTTTCATCATCGATGTACTGCTCCAGGGTTGCGACCAGCAGGACATGGAGACCGGCATGCTGCGGGGCTCGGGCATGTGCCATGAGATCGGCAGCTATTGCACCTCCAAGATCCTCGGCATCTGCATCCAGAAGGCCAAAGGCCATTGCTGCTTCAACACCAAGCTTGGTCGGATCATCCAGGAGCAGGGCCGGCCTCAGCTCAAATCGTTCAACGCGATCGGCTGGGGCACGCCGAAGAAGCCAATGTGCCGGGGCTTCACGCCTGAAGAATTTCAGGCCCTAGATTTCTCGAAGATGGACCTCTCCGAATATTATTTGGACATCGAGGCCCGGGCTCAATCCGACATCCAGATAGATATGAAGGACCGCGTCGATGCGTATATGCAGACGATCGGCAAGAATTAGCCTCGTCCTGACCCTGGCGCTGGGGGTGATCCCGGCCACCCAGGCGCAGACCGTGGCCGGATCGCCGCCAAGCCCACCGCCGGCCGACGCGCGCGCCAAGGCAGCCAGCGAAGGCGATGCCGCGATGGAGCGGCTCAAGCAAGCCGTCAGCGCGCAGAAGGGCCGCGCGACGACGGCGGAGCCCGGCCCATCGGTTCAACCTTCAGCCGAACTTCGTCGGCGGGCTTTCGATGCCGTGCGCCGACGTGCCCACTCGCCTGCGATGGATGCACGCGCTCGCGCAGCATACGCCGCGGGACAGGCTGGGCTCGATGCCGAGCGCGAGGCCATGGCCGCAAAGCTTGGCCAGGCCTTGGGCCTGAGCGCGCCCGACATGGCCGCCGTCGCGGGCGCTACCGCGCCGAATACTATCAAAGGGTGGGTGCCGGTCCTGTTCGCATCGTCGTCGATGCCGATCGCCACGCTTCGAACCTATGCCGCGCAGCTTGAGCGCGTGGGCGGCGTGCTGGCGTTCCGGGGTATGCCGGGCGGTCTTACCCGCGTTGGGCCCATGGCGAAACTGTCCGCCGAGATCCTGCGGATCGATCCCGGCTGCTCGGGCCCTGCGTGCGTGATGCGGAATGTCCAGCTGATCGTCGATCCGATCGTCTTTCGCTTGGCGGGCATCACCCGGGTGCCAGCGCTGGCGATGATCCCGGGCGATCCCACCCAGCCCTATTGCGAGCGCGACGCCGCCAGTCCGCCGATCGCTCGCATCGTGTTCGGAGACGCGAGCCTCTCCGGATTGCTTGAGGAATATGTCCGCCTTGGCGGCAAAGAGGAGGTGCGCGATGCTCAGAATCGCTTGGGCGCTCGCTAAATGGATCTGGCTGCAGCTGAAGGAGCTGCCGCTGCGCGCGGCGGTCGCGCTCGGCTGTAGCGGCCTCGGGGAACCACCGCGACCCGACCAGCTGTTGAAGGCCTATTGTATCGTGCTGCCGGTCGGCCTGCTGACCTGGTGGGCGATCCCGCAATTCACCCTCGTGATGACCCCATCGATCCATGCCTGGGCGGTGCGGGGCGATCCGGGCCCCATCCACAAGGGCGATCTCGTCTCGTTCATGCTCACGAACGCGGTCGCCGGACCCAAGCCGGTGTCGGTCACCAAATATGTGCTGTGCATGCCCGGCGAGCGGCTCGATATGATCGAGAAGCCGTCAGTCGGAGGGCATACGTGGGACGGCTGGTACTTCTGCGATGGCAAGCTGCTGGGTGTCAGCAAGCCCTACGGCCGCAAGGGACAGAAGCTCGATCATTATCAGCCAAAAGGTGTGATCATCCCATCGGGCTATGCCTATGTCGGCTCGAGCCATCCGGATGGATTTGACAGTCGCTATTACGGTCCCGTCGCTATCGACCGGTTGACCCGGATGGAGAAAATGCTGTGATTGCCCGCACGCGCTTACTGCGCGCGGCCCTCCTCGCCGCGACCGCCCTTCCGCTACCGGTGCAGGCCCAGGATCAAAGGCCGGCCATGACGGGCAAGGATGGATATTGGTGGTATCAGGCACGGCCGAAACCTAGCGAGGAGAAGCCTGATCCCGACGCGCTGGTGAAGCCGGTGATTCCACCGATGGCCGAACTTGCAACCTGGACGCCGCCGAAGATCCACAAGCTGATCGAGCAGCAGCGCGATTATGCAGCGACCGTCCTTACGGTCGATGCCGTCGCCGATTTCTGGAAGCTCGAGGATTTCGCGCGGCGCAAGGCTCGCGCGTTCGCCGGCGTGACCCAGATCGCGATGCTCCAGCATCCCGAACTTAATTCCAAATCGGCCAATCCGATGGTCGGGGATGCGCGCGATCAGTTGACCGCGTTCAAGGATGACGCGCGCCGTCAATATCTCCGCGCCCATGCCGGCGAATTCGCGCTCGTCATGTTCTCCCGCGACAGCTGCGGCTATTGCCGGGTGCAGTGGCCGATCGTCCAGCGCTTCCAGGAGGAGATGGGCTGGCAGGTGACGCTCATGGATATCGGTCGCCGACCTGAAGTCGCACAGCGCTTCGGCGTCGAGGTGACACCGACGACGATGATCATCAGGCGGAACAGCCAACAGCGCATGGTAATCGCAAACGGCGTCGAGGCGTATCCAAACCTCGCGCAAATGGCGTATCAGGCCGTTCGGCTGCTGACCGGCGACATTCGGCCTGAGCAGTTCATGACCGGCGCCGGCGAGGAGGACGGATTCTTCGACGCGCTCGCGAATGGCCCGGTCTCGGCGACCGATCCACGCGCGCTCGGGGGCGATCTGGTCAACACCGGCGGGAGTCCGCGGCCGTGACGCGGCGCGCGCTCGCCATTGCAGCCATGGTGTCCGCCGTTGTGGGTATCGCTGGGGGCGCGATGGCTCAATCGGCATCGGCAGGGCAAGATGCGGCGCGGCGCGCGGCAATCCATCCTGTTGCCGACGCTGCCAGCCTGCAGGCGTGGCTCGCCCGCGTCCCACTGACGCGGCAGTTCCCGCCGGACTTCGCCGATACGTTACGCGGCCAGGCGCCGGCGTTCGTCATCGAAATGAGCACGAGCCCGGGTTGCGTACCGTGCGGCGATATGTGGACCAAGCTATCGGCCTTTGGCCGGCAATATGGCTGGCGCGTCGCTGCGATCGGCGGCCAGGAAGCGATGGTCCGTTCGGGCCGGCTTGGGCTGCCCTGGGTTGGCCATCCGGTCGTTTGGGTCCGACCGATCGCGGATTCGAACAGGATCGTGCCGATCGCGATCGGCACCGATCATGCGCTGAACCTCGCCCGCAACATCTATCTCGCCGTCAAGATGCTGACGGGCGTGCGACCTGATGTCGGCCTTCGGGCCATGTCCAAATATACCGGGATTGTCGGCGTGGGCGCGCCGCGGAATCCGGCCAACCGAGGAGGCTGAGCATGGCGGGCCAGCACCTCTTTCATCTCACTCGAACCCGAGGAAGCCCGCCATGTCGCTTGCCGTTCCCAGACTCTATCGTCGTCTAGCTCGCCCTCTCTCGTTCAGCCTGTGCGGGATCGTCGCTGCGTGCGGCACCGCGGCCCCGGCACATGCGCAGAGCTGGGCGGAAAGTTGGTTCGACAACGCAACCTACACCTCTCCCGGCAGCTTCGAGGATCAGACGCGCGGCTATGTGACCGCGGGTGGCATGTCAGGCCGTGTGGATGTCCATAACGACTATCTGATGTCGCTGAGCCTGCCCAAGATCAAGGCCGGATGCGGCGGCATCGACATGTTCCTGGGTGGTATGTCGTTCCTTGATCCCGACTATCTCGTCCAGAAGCTGGAGAGCATTCTTCAGGCGGCCCCCGCGGTCGCGTTCCAGTATCTGCTTGAGACGCTCGACGAGAAGATGGGTAACATCATTTCGAAGATGGAGGCGGCGACCAACTTCCTGAATTCGATTCAGGTCAATGATTGCCGGTTGGCCAACCGCGCGGTCCAGATCGCCAAGGGCGACGACAATATGAGCGGCATCATCGAGGAGATGACCGGCTACAAGTCGGTGAAGGAAGGGTTCGCGAAAAGCTACCAGCAGAGCCGCGAGAAGATCCAGGCGAACCAGAATAACCCGACCGAGGATCTGAAGGACGCGCTGCAGAATTGCCCGGCCGAGGTGACCGACATCTTCCGCACGGGATCGCTGCTTTCGCACGCGGCTTCGCGGGTCGGTGCCGGCGACTGGGCGGATGTGATGCGCGCGCGCGTCGGCGACGTCTATATGCGCTGGGACCCGACCGACAAGGTGCCGCTCTTCTCGGCGATTCCCGCCTGCCCGAAGCAGGATACGGAAAGCGCCGATGACTTCCTCTCCGGCCGCGTCCAGAAGCGCGCGCTCAATGTGCCGCCCACGGCCGGTGATTGCAGCCAGGACGGCACCAAAGGTGCGCTCGAACTCGCCCGCACCCGGATGGAGTCGATCGCCGGCAAGATCAGGACGCGGGGTGGGCTTTCGGCGGACGAACGCCAGTTCGTTGCCAATGTCAGCACGCTACCTGTGTATCGGATGCTCGAATGGGGCGTTCGACAAGGCGTCCAGGGCTCGGTCATCAGCGATACCGATGAGCTGGTAGCGTTCACCCTTGCCTATCAGATGCTGAACGACCTGACCCGCTCCATCGACTTCGCGCTCAGCAATGCCGAGCGTGGGACGACGGCGGCCGGCGCTGCCAATGCGACCAGTACCAATATCTGCCAGACCCGCATCCTCACCAAGGGCATCGAGCAATTGCGGGACCTGCGCGAGGAGGTCCTCCGCCAGCGTGCCCAGATGCGTCAGTCCTATCTCGCGGCGCTGAGCCAGGCGAACCTCTCGACATCCTATGCTGGGCTTTTGCGTCAGCGCGATCGCGATGCGCGCGACGCCGCTGGTGCCGCCGCGAACCGCAACCAGTAGGTGCTCCAATGATGCGTCGGATCCTTCGCGCCGTTGTCACGGTCGCCGCATTGCTCGCCGCCTCGCCGGCCTTTGCCGTCGATACGAGCTTCTACACCTATGACGGCTTCGCCGAGACGGTAGATGCATTCCGTCTCGTCGCGATGATCTTTGCCGACCCGCGTTACGAGACGCTGGTCGTGGTGATCGCGACGGTCGGGATTGCGGTGGGAGCGACGCTGACCGCCATTCGTGGCCAGGGTATGGGGCTTGTCGCCTTCGGCTTTCAGATGCTGGTCGGCATCGGCCTGTTCGTCGGTATGATCGCGACCACCGGGACGGTCCACGTCTATGACAAGGTGCGCAACGCCTATCAGCCGGTCGGCGGCGTCCCCAATCTGCTCGTGCTGGTCGCCGGCACGACCAACCTGATGGAGCGCGCCCTGGTCGAGACGATCGACGACAACACGCTCGATCCGGATTCCAAGATCGAGTTCGGCGCCGGGGGGCACACGTTCGACCTGTTCTTCAATGCCGTCGCGCCGCGTGGCCCGATGACCGACACCTTCCTTGATGCAACGATCAAGGACTATGTCCGGCAATGCTATCCGGTCGCGCGCGTGTCGCCGGCTTACGGCATCGACGATGACAAGTTGTTCCGCACGACAACCGATCTGCCAGCCGCGTTCGCAGCGATGGCGGGACCTGCGACCTTCAGCACGGTCTATACGGCGGCGGACAAGGGCGGCACGACGAAGAGCTGCGACGAGTCTTGGCAATATATTTCTGACAGGCTCTCCGATCCGACCTTGTTCGACGATTACACCAGGCAGGTTTGCCTGCGGACGGGCTTCGACGCGACCGATGCCAATCAGCTCACTCGCTGCCGCGCCCAGCTCGGCGAGGTGGGCGGCATGATGATGGGCTCTCCGCTGTCGCTTCAGGCATTCATGACAGATGTCCTGCTCGGCAACACCGTGGGCGACGTCCTGTTCGAGGATAGCCCGGCAACAGCGGCCCGGGTCATGGCCAATCGCGCCGTAATGTCGAGCGGTCTTGCCACGATGTCGGTTGCAAACGAATGGATGCCGACGATCCGCGCGGTCGTATTCGGCATCATGCTGTTCATGATCCCGATCGCGCTTCTGTTCATCCTGACGCCGATCAACCTTCGGGTCATGAGCTTCGCGCTTGGGCTGTTCGTGTTCGTCGCCTTGTGGGGCGTGATCGATGCCGGCATTTACCAGCTTACCCTTGGGCGCGCGATGGGCGCGCTTGCCGAGATGCGCTCGAACGCCAACGGCGCCAACGCCTGGCTTCTCGCCCCTTCTTCCGCGCAAAAGGCCCTTGCGATCTTCGGCAGCTTCCGCACGGCGGCGGCGGGCCTGGCGGGCGCGTTCGTGTTCACGGTGTTCCGGTTCTCGGGGAATGTCTTCACGGCGTTCACCAGCGGCGCGCTCGGCGTCCAGGGTCAGGGCACTGCCGCCGCGTCGCCTATGGGCACAGCGGAAGGTCGCGCCTCGGCCCTTGAGGCACAGGCGTCCGCGTTGGGCACATCCGCGCGACGCGGGGCTTCGTCGAGCTTTGGTGACTTTGGCGAGCGATCGACATTTGGCGCCAACCGCAGCTTCGGCGCGGCGAGCACGATGTTGGGTGAGCGCAACAGCGGGGTGCCAGGAGTGCCGGCATTCGGCATGGGCGGGATCGACGCGGCGCGCGAACTTGGCGGGCTCGCACCGGCGCTCGTCAATGGGGATCTGTCCAACCCTGCGACGCAACGCGCAGTCAGGGCCAACGCCACGACGGCCGCGTTTCAACAGTTCGCCGAGAAGGACGCGCTCCGGGCTTTGGGTACAACCTATTTCGGTTCCGGTCAGGCTGGTGAGCGCGCCTTCGCTGCGTTCTCGCAGCATCTGGTGCAATGGCGCGCCTTTGGGGATCAGCGCGCTTACGACATGATGCAGCAGGGCGCGACGCGGGCCTTCGAGCGAGGCGGCTACTCGCCGAAGGACGCTGCGCTGAAGGCGTCCGGTGTCATCGCTCAGGCCTCGGCGGACCCGACCTTTGCAAAGCTGACCGCCAATGCCTTCGACCAGGAAGCGATGCTCCGCAATGACATCACCTCCGCGCAGGTCCAGGTCGGTGCTATGGAAGGGCGGCGCGATTTCGCCGGCAACAAGGTCGCCGGCATCGAGCGCGGAAACGTGGCAACCGAGCAGGCCCATCGGACCGGCACCAACCAGGGACAACGCGACGCCGCCGGCATGCTTGGCCTGTCGGTTCAGGAGACCAGCCGCCGCATCGGCTTTATCAACGCGCTCGCCGGCGAAGCGCGCTCTTCCGCGATCACCCAACTCTCCCGCGCGACTGGCCGCAATGAGGCGCAGGTCGAGCACGCGCTCGAAACCTATAATGCGTCGACGCAACTCGGTACGGCGGATGGGGCCACCGCGGAAGCAGGACGCGAGGGAACGAGTGTCTACGGACGGACGCGCGAGACAGCCGGGTTCGATTTTGCCGAGCGCGCGGGCAAGCTCGACGCGCAACGCGAAGTTGGGCGGGACGGTACGAGGAGCGCGGCGCGCATCGGGGAAGAGCGTCGACAGTCGGACAATTTTGGGTTTGCGGAGGGCGCGGAGGCGGCAGGCGTCTCGACGCGCGAAGCTGCGCGGCTCGATAGCTTCATCCGCACGCTTGCCGGGACGGCCGGCAATCAGGTCGATATGGCTGACGGCGGCGCCGGTGGGATCGCGGATCGCGCGCGTAATGAGCGTACGTCTCGAATCGTCGACAATCAGCGCCTGACGCGAATGCAGGGGCTGCTGCGCGCCAATGGCATCACGATGACGAAGAAGCAGCTAGCGATGAGCCAGAATGGCGACCTTGCCATGAACGTAACGCCAGAGGTCGCTGGTCAACTGCGCCGCGCCGGGCTGATCAATCACAGCCAATATGGTGCAATTGCCGGTGGCGGTTCGGCGCGGTTCAGTTTCGCCGATAATGACCTCTTGGTGTCGAGCAGCACGGGTTTCACTAGATCGGCGCGTAGCGACACCAGCACACGCTTCGAAGCCGGCAAGCAGGCCGGCCCTGACACGATCGAGCATTTCCTCGGTGGCGGTGCCGAAGGAAAGGCCGCCATGGCCCATTGGCTCAAGGGCGGGTTCGAGATGGACCGCCAGGGGAATTGGCGGCTGAAACCGCAGGTCGCCGACACGCTCGAACGGGATGTTCAAGCAATTATGGCTCAAACCGGATGGTCGCGGAATATCACTCGTCGCGCGGAGGACAGCACCACTATGGGAACCGATGTCGGTCTTTCGGTTTCAGCAAGCGCGCAGCGCGGGTCCTCCAAGGGTGGCGGAAAAGGGAGCTCGGCATCTCTTTCCGGCGGCGCGGGCGGTTCGTTAGGTTTCGCAGGCAGCGACCGCGGAACAACTTCAGAGAATGCCGACGCTACACTAGACATAGTGAATTATGACGTGAGAGGAGCCGTAGCTTCCGCAGAACGCGCGGCATCTCGCTCGCCCAATCCGGAGCAAGCTTTTACACGAGTTCTCTCCGATCAGTTGCTTGGCGACCGTGGATTGCGGAACCGGTACCTCGAGAACGCTGATTCCGCGCGTGGGACAGCCGATATTACCGGACCCCTTACCTCGATCGAGCAATCGTCAGTCCTAGGCAGCGGCAGATTTTCGGATGATCTCGCTAACGGCCCGTTTGATGGTGATCCAAAATTCAAGGAGCGGCGGGATAAATGAAACTATTTCATATCATCTAGTGGTTCTCGCCTGACGGTTGAGTCCGATTAGGGATTCCCAGTCTGCTGCGGCCGTGCGAGTCAGCGGGCATGCGCAGTGGTATCGTCATCGACCTCACGTCCGCGGACCGCGAACGTCTCGAACGGATCTGCAAGGATCGTAACGCCCCTCAGAAGCACGTCTGGCGTGCCGAGATCGTTCTTCTGAGCGCCGACGGGGTCGGCACCAGCGAGATCATGCGCCGGACGGACACGTCCAAGACGTGCGTGTGGCGCTGGCAGGAGCGGTTCATGCAGGAAGGGGTTGAAGGTCTGTTGCGTGACAAGACCCGCCCTTCGCGCATCCCTCCGCTGACCCCGGAGGTGCTCGCTTGGGTTGCCACCCGGACGCGTGAGGAACCGCCGGGTGAGACGACCCATTGGACGGCCGCGCTGATGGCCAGCGAAGCGGGGATCAGCGCTAGTTCGGTTCACCGGATCTGGCGCGCCCACGGCCTGCAGCCTCACCGCGTTCTGCAGTTCAAGCTTTCCAATGATCCTGAGTTCATCGACAAGCTCCGCGACGTCGTTGGCCTTTATGTCGCGCCGCCCGCCCACGCGATCGTCCTGTCGTTCGACGAGAAGAGCCAGATTCAGGCCCTCGACCGAACCCAGCCCGGCCTGCCGCTCAAGAAGGGGCGAGCCGGCACCATGACCCATGATTACAAGCGCAACGGCACCACCACGCTGTTTGCGGCGCTCAACATACTCGACGGGACCGTGATCGGCCGCAACATGCAGCGGCATCGGCACCAGGAATTCATCCGCTTTCTCAATCTGATCGAGGCACAAGTCCCCGCCGGCAAGGCGATCCACGTGATCCTCGACAACTATGCCGCCCACAAGCACCCCAAGGTCCGCGAGTGGCTCGA
Organism: Facivitalis istanbulensis; assembly: GCF_040560405.1. Taxonomy (NCBI): domain Bacteria; kingdom Pseudomonadati; phylum Pseudomonadota; class Alphaproteobacteria; order Sphingomonadales; family Sphingomonadaceae; genus Facivitalis; species Facivitalis istanbulensis. The sequence goes on along the minus strand of NZ_JAVSCQ010000016.1, from coordinate 53,329 downwards.
GCGGCACCCGCGCTTCACCTTCCACTTTACGCCAACGTCCTGTTCGTGGCTCAACGCCGTCGAGGGCTTCTTCGCCAGGCTCACCAAACGACGCCTCAAACGAGGTGTATTCCACTCGCTCGTCGATCTTCAGGCCGCCATCAACCGCTTCCTGGCCGAGCACAACGAGAGCCCAAAACCCTTCGTCTGGACCGCCGATCCTGATAAAATCATCGCCGCCGTCAGGCGCGGGCACCAAGTGTTAGATTCGATCCACTAGGGAACCCCTGAGCAAGTAGGCCTTGCAGAGGCAATGATGGAATGATTCTCTTCGCAAAAGGAGGGCCGCATGAAGCAGGGTCGTTTTTCAGGGATTGGGATTTCACGGCCACGCAAACAGACGCGGCTGGCGGTATTTCTGGATCAGATGGCGGCTGTGGTTCCGTGGGAGCGGTTCGAGCAGTTGATCATTGCGCATTACCCGGTGGTGGGGCGGGGGCGTCGTCCTTATCCGTTGCGGTCGATGCTGAAGATCCATTTCATGCAGCAATGGTTTGGCCTGTCCGATCCAGCGATGGAAGAAGCGCTGTGGGAGACGCCACTGTTGCGGGAATTTGCAGGGCCTCGACTTCGAGGGCGTACCCGACGAGACGACGATCTTGAAGTTCCGGCATTTGCTTGAGAAGCATGAATTGAGCAAAGCGCTGTTTGACGAGATGACGGCGGTTTTGACCGAGCGCGGTTTGCTGTTGCGCCAGGGCACGATCGTGGATGCGACTTTGATCGCCGCGCCGCCATCGACCAAGAACCGCACGAAGTCGAGCGATCCCGAGATAAAGCAGACCAGGAAGGGCAATCAATGGTATTTCGGCATGAAGGCGCATATCGGCGCAGACGCGGCTTCGGGCTGCGTGCATTCGGCCGAAATGACATCGGCCAATGTGCATGATAGCGTGGCGACCGATGCCTTGCTTTACGGCGAGGAGGAAATTGCCTTTGGCGACAGCGCCTATGCCAGCAATGAGCGTTCGCTCGAAGCCGATCGAACCGAAGCCGACGTCGTCTGGGCCACGCCCTTCAAGCGCAAGAAGGGCCAGGCCCTGACCGATGAACAGCGCCGGATCAACCGGCTGACGTCTTCGTTCCGCTCCAAGGTCGAGCATGTCTTCCGGGTCGTCAAGCGCCAGTTCGGCTACACCAGGACCCGTTATCGCGGACTGTACAAGAACAACCAGCAGATTTTCTGCCAGCTCACCCTGGCCAATATCTACATCATGCGCGAGCAATTGGCCTGAACTGCACGATAATTGCGCCCGCAGAACGGGAAACGGCCCGGAAAACAGCCAAATACCGACGGAAATAGGCCGAAAATCCACAATATTGGCCAAATTCGCGCACCGCAAGGAGAGCGGCGCGGCAAAGCTCACCGTTGACGCCGCACGACGCCCAATTCTCTACCTGCGCAGAGGTTCCCTAGATATCGCCAGTGGTTGGGCGAGCGAGGATCGAGGGGGTCGGCCATCGGGTCGAGGTATCCACCAACGGAGCGCTTCGGAAACAACTCGTCATGAGATGGCTCGACCCATTCCCAGCCGTGATATTCCATCCACGCCGGTACAAAGCGCACTCCAAGAACCATCAAAGCGGTGAACGGATAGAGGGCGATATTGAGATAGCCGGCCACCGCGGTCGAATAAGCATCGTCGAGAACTGGGCTCCAATAGGAGGCGAGTTTTGCCCGTCCAATAGATAGCGATGCTGGCCCACCAGAGTTTCGCATACCAGGGGCGCCACAGCCAGGCCGATGCTCGGGGCCGCGACCGCACAGCACTCGCGTCCAATTCTGCCTGTTCGCTCATGACGTCGACTGGGCCCATGCCGGATCCTTTCTGCCGTGGAGAATACCATCGGCAAGGAAAGATTGGAATCCCGTCATGGCGAACTTCGGCTCCAATTCACGTCCTATGGTCATTCCCTTGGCGAGCGGCCGACCGCCCTTTCCCACTTCTCTCCTCACCCTGGAGTGGTCTGTTGTCGAGTTGCCTGATCCTCGGAGACAGCATCGCGATCGGTGTCGCCGCAGCGCTGCAGATCCTTCATTTCGGAGGGTGCGATGTCCTGGCGCGGAACGGGGCCTCTGTCGGGTCGATAGCGGCAATGGCACCTTCAATCGGGTATCGCCAGGTCGTTGTCTCAGCAGGCTCCAATGATCGTCTGAGCCCGTCGCGTGCACGCGACCTTGTCACACTGCGACGTAAGCTGTGGGGCGCAAAGGTTACGTGGATATACCCTCGGCAGCCGACGCCTGCATGGGATGTGTATCGCGTGGCGCGGCGTTTTGGCGACCGGACGGTCGATATAAAAAGCGCCGGCTCGAGGGACGGTGTCCATCCGCGAAGCGATATCGCGGTGGCACGCGCAATCCTTTTCCAAGCGGACCGGGCTAATTTTCAACAGTCGCGCTGGCGATCGGTGGGCGGGACGATGCGATAACGCCATCAGCGTTGACGTTACCTGCCCTGTTAGCGCCGAAGGAGATCGGTGAAGGCGATCTGTCCATCAAAGAGCGCCCGCACGATCAAATAGGCGCGCTGCGCGTTACCATAAGCCCGCCTCACCCCCTCGACATGTTCATGGGCGGTCGATCGCGATACGCCGAGAATATTGCCGATCTCCCGGTCGGTCTTTCCCCTTCCGACGAGGACAAGCGCTTCCATCTGTCGCGGCGTAAGGTCCGGTACAACGGTATCCTCGAGCCTCAATTTCTTCCGCATGATCCGCCTGGCTGCTTCGAATGCAAATGTACCGCACAGTTGGGCGATTGGCAGTGCGTTTTCGTGGAGTTGGTCGAGCGATCGCGCCGCGAAGGAGCATGTTCCCTGATATTCACCGGGCAGATGCACAGGCACCGTGAAACCAGCGCCAAGGCCGAAGCCGATGGCTTCCGAAAGAATCTGCTTGTGACGGGGCGTCAGACGGATGATGTCTCCGACGTCGTGCCACGAGAAGCCATTGACGGTCTTGGTACTTGCAAGATGGATAGGATCCTCCGCGAAATATGCGCGCTCGAGGACATGGGATACCCAGTCTTCGTTATAGGTCGATAACCGGATTGCTCCTTGCGGCGGGCACGTCAGGTCAACATGGTGGCCCATCGCAAACTGCGAGAACCCGAGCATATTGGTGACCCGCCTTAGGGCTTCATTTAAATCGTCTTCGGTCAGAACCGAGCGAAAGGCCTTAAGGAAGTGGTTCAGATCCAGTTTGGTCAACATAACGGCAGACCCTTCGAAAAGGAGGAATGCCTCTCGAGCCCTCTCCTGAACCGTGTACTTTTGAGCGAAAATCTCTTTCGTTTCGTCGCAGGCCGAGTCTTCCCGATACCGCTAACTACATGTGTTGTTCGCTAATTTCGACCAACAGCTCAAGGAACGTGGTTATCTCGCTATGGGCGGTCAGATCGTCGATGCGACACCGGTGGCCGCGCCAAAGCAACACCGCGCCAGGATCCAGACCCTTTTTGATCAGCTATCGGGCAGTGTCGAGTTCGTGTTTATCTGCCCGATGTGGGGAGCTTCGCTATGAAGCTCTGCCGGGCGCCGGATGCCGATCCAGGTCGCCTCCTGCGGTACCTTCGTCCAGCGATCCCACCTGCAGTTCCTTCACGACGATCTCGCGGATGGCTGTCTTCAGCAGCTTCCCGGTCGCGGTATGCGGCAGCTCCTCGACGACCAGCACATCGTCCGGAATACTCCATTTGGGGATCTTACCCGTGTACAGTTCGACCATGTCCTGACGTGAGAAATTCATCTCCGGCTTGAGCTGCACGATGAGCACCGGGCGCTCGCCCCAGCGCTCGTCCGGCTTGCCGACGACAGCGGCCTCTTTGATGGCCGGATGGGCCTGGGCAATATTCTCCAGCTCGATCGAGCTAATCCATTCGCCGCCGGATTTAACCACATCCTTGGTGCGGTCGACGATCTGGATAAAACCATCGGCATCCATGGTCACGACGTCGCCGGTGTCGAACCAGCCCTCGGCCGCGTGCGCCGGGCTGATGGGGCTGTTGTAGTAGCCGGCAGCGACCCAGGGGCCGCGCACGAGCATCGAACCGAAGCTCTTGCCGTCCCTCGCGATCGGCTCGCCATCGGCGCCCTTGATGCAGAACTCCATGCCGAAAAGCGGCCGTCCCTGCTTGGCCTGCAGCGCCAGTTTCTGTTCGGCCGGTAGTCCTTCGTGCTTCGTCTTCAACGTCGCGGCGAGGCCGATCGGACTGGTCTCGGTCATCCCCCAGGCGTGCCGGACCATGACACCCTTGTTCTGGAAGCGGCTGATCATGATCGGAGGCGAAGCGGAACCCCCGATCGCGACGCGCTTCAGACTTGTGAACGATTGGGCGTGCGAGTCCATCCAGTCCAGCAGTGCGAGCCAAACGGTCGGCACACCGGCGGTAAATGTCACGCCTTCCTGCTCGAACAACTCATGCAGGCTGGCGCCGTCCAGCCTCGGCCCCGGCATAACAAGCTTGGCGCCGACCATCGGTGCCGCGAAAGGGACACCCCAGGCATTGACGTGGAACATCGGCACGATCGGAGAGGCCGAATCCAGGGCCGAGAGTCCCAGCACATCGGGCAGCGCGCAGGTCATGGCGTGCAATACGCTGGACCGATGGCTGTAGAGCACGCCCTTGGGCTCGCCCGTAGTCCCGGAGGTGTAGCACAGGCCCGACGCAGTATTCTCATCGAGATCCGGCCACTCGTATTCGTCCGATTCTCCCGCGATCAGTGTCTCGTAGCAGACGAGACCGGGAACGATCTCGGATTTCGGCATATGGGCTTCGTCGGTCATGATGACGACGGCCTTCAGGTCCTTCAGCCTGTCCGCCAGCACTTCGAGGATCGGCAGGAACGACAGGTCCGAGAAGAGGATCCTGTCTCCGGCATGCGCAATGATATAGGAGATCTGCTCTGGGAAGAGGCGCGGGTTGATCGTGTGGCAGACGAGGCCGGATCCGGACACGCCATAATAGAGCTCCATGTGCCGATAGCCGTTCCAGGCCAGTGTTCCGACCCGGTCGCCGTTTTCGAGGCCGAGGCGTCCGAGGGCATTGGCGAGCTTCTGCGCGCGCCTTGAAAGCTCGGCATAGGTATAGCGGTGGATCGGCCCTTCCACCGTGCGCGATACGACCTCCGTGTCGCCGTGATAGGCCGCCGCGTGTCGCAGAATCGACGACACGAGCAGCGGCGAGTGCATCATCTGTCCAAGCATCACATTTCCTCCCAAGGAATTTCTGATCAAAGCAGTTCGGCTTCGATATCCATCAAAGACGCTGCCCCGCTGATGATTGCCGCCTCCAGCCAGAGCGTCTGCGGCAGCACCCGCTCTGCGAAGAACGTCGCGGTCGCCAGCTTGCGGCGATGAAGCGGAGTCTGTCCGGTGGCCGCCTTGGCCGCCATCCGGACCCACACCCAGCCGAAGGCCACGAGTGCGAAAAGGCGCAGATAATCGGCGGCGGCAGCTCCGGCCTCCGCGGGCGCGGCTCGCGCCGCGAGAAGGTGGCGCGTCGTGGTTTCCAGGCGGCCGAGCGCCTGGGCAGTGGCCTTCGTGATGACACCCGCTGCGGGTAAATCCGCAGCTGTACGCAGATCCTGCTCGATGAGCGCGAAAAAGCGCGAGGCCAGCGCGCCATCCTCCATCGGCAACTTGCGGCTGACGAGGTCGAGCGCCTGAACGCCGTTGGTGCCCTCGTAGATCTGCGTAATGCGCGCGTCTCGGACGAACTGCTCCATGCCCCATTCGCGGATGTAGCCGTGGCCGCCGAGCACCTGCTGCGAGGCCACGGCCGTCTCGAAGCCGAAATCGGTGAACGCTGCCTTCACAACCGGCGTGAGCAGTGCCACGAACCCGTCGGCTTCCCTGCGCGCGGCCTCGTCAGGATGCCGGGCGGCGATGTCCATTTGCATGGCGGTCCAGATCGCCAGCGCCCGGGAGGCATCGGCCAGGCTGCGGCCGGTCAGCAGCATCCTGCGTACGTCGGGGTGTTCGATAATCGCAACGGGACCGCGGGTGCCGTCTGAAGAACGGCCCTGAAGGCGCTCGCGTGCGTAGCCCGTGGCCTTCTGGTTCGCCGCTTCTGCGATGCCGAGTCCCTGGATGCCGACAAAAAGACGCTCGGCGTTCATCATCGTGAACATGGCGTTGAGGCCGCGGCCCGCCTCGCCGACGAGCCAACCGATCGCGCCGTCGTAGTTCATGACGCAGGTCGGCTGCGCGTGAATGCCCATCTTGTGTTCGAGCGACCCGACGGACATGTCGTTGCGCGCTCCGAGCGAACCGTCCTTCCCGATGAGGAACTTCGGAGCCAGGAACAGGCTGATGCCCTTGACCCCCTTCGGCGCGCCCGGCAAGCGCGCGAGGATCAGGTAGATGATATTGCCGCCGAAGTCATGGTCGCCGGAGGAGATGAATATCTTCGTGCCCTTGATCCGATAGGAGCCGTCGCCAACGGGCTCTGCCTTCGTTTTCAAAAGGCCGAGGTCGGTACCGGCCGCGGCTTCGGTGAGCGCCATTGCGCCAGTCCATTCGCCGGAGATCATCTTCGGCAGATAGGTCGCCTTGAGGTCCGAGTTCGCGTGGCGGGAGATCGCCTCCACCGCGCCTCGGGTGAGCCCGGGGAACAGGCCGAAGGACAGGTTCACTGAGGAGATCATCTCATCGACCAGTATCTGTACGACGCGCGGCAGACCCTGGCCGCTATATTCCGGATCGCCCGAAAGACCGGCCCAGCCGGCCTCTACGAATGCCCGATAGGCTTCGGGAAAGCCCTTCGGCGTGGAGACGGCCCCGTTTCCAAGCCGGCAGCCCTCCTCGTCGCCGGACCGGTTCAACGGTTCGAGCACGCCGACGCAGAACTTGCCAGCCTCATCGAGAATCGAGACAGCGAGGTCCGCGTTGACGTCTTCGTGGCCCGGCAGCCTCCGCATCAGGCCGTCGAAGTCGAAGACCTCTCCGAGCAGGAAGGTTATGTCGCTGACAGGCGGTGCATAGGATGTCATTGTTCTGTCTTTCTCTCGTCAGTTGCGCAGCGGCTTGCCGGTCGCAAGCATGTGCTTCACGCGGGCCACTGTCCCCGGCGTCCCGCACAGGGCGATGGACGCGCGCTTTTCCATCGCGGTAATCTCGTCCTCGCCGACCGGCTTCAGCGGATCGGCGCTGACACCGCCCGTCAGGGTGTCGATCAGGGCAATGCCAACGACCCGATCATGCGCTGTGGCGCGACCGGCGATCCCCTCGCTATCCAACAGGTTGCGAATGGCGGGCGCTCCCGATAGACCGGCCAACGCGATCTTCGGCCTTTCCGGAGCCGAGTAGCCGGGCACGAGATCCAACGCCTTCCGCTTCGCATCGGCGAGCAGTCGGTCCCGGTTCATGGTGATACCGTCGGTTACCCTCAGCAAACCGAGATTGCGCGCCTCGAAGGCGCTCCCGGAGACCCTGGCCGATGCGATCAGATTGAAGGCGGCGATCGCGGGCGCCACAGGGCCGTGCGGTGCGGCTGTCAGTGCGTACTGCCTGATCAACATCTCCTTGCAGCCGCCCCAGCCGGGGACGACGCCGATCTTCGTCTCGACGAGACCGATCGACGCCTCGGCATGCGCCTGGATTGCACTGCAATGGAGCAGGATCTCGCAGCCGCCGCCGAACGCCATCGCCGCGAGTGCGCCGACGACCGGGAACGGGGCATATTTGATCGCCCTGAAGGTAGCGTGACCCCGATCGATGAAGGCATTGCCAGATGGGCCGCGATGCCGGAACCCATAACGCCCGCGCCGATCACGGCGGCTTGGGCAATCACCCTCATCAGGCCGCTTCCAGGACCATAGCGATGCCTTGTCCTCCCCCGATGCACTGGGTGGCCAGCCCATAACGTCCGCCATCGCGCTTCAGCACGCTCGACGCCTTGCCCACCAGACGCGCGCCCGTGGCGCCGAGCGGATGACCGAGCGCGATGGCACCGCCATCCCGGTTGAGACTGGCCGGATCGATCCCGAGATCGCGACAGCAGGCGAGGACCTGCGCGGCGAAGGCCTCGTTCATCTCCACAACGTCGAGGTCAGCCACGGAGATGCCGGCTCGCTTCAAGGCCTTTCGGCTCGCCTCGACAGGTCCGATGCCCATGATCTCTGGAGCACAACCCGTAATCGCGTAACCCGCCACACGCGCTAGCGGATCGAGCCCGTGCCGCCTGACGAAGTCAGCGGAGCAGACGAGCGTCGCGGAGGCGCCATCGGTGAGCGGCGACGAGTTGCCAGCGGTAACGGAGCCGTCGACCTTGAACGCCGTCTTCAATCCGGCAAGCTTCTCCGCATCCGTTTCCCGCGGACAACCATCGGAAGCGATATCGCCGACCGGGGATATCTCGGCAGCCAGCCTGCCGTCCGCCCGCGCCGCCAGCGCTTTTTTTTGGCTTTCGAGCGAATAGGCATCCTGCACCTCGCGGGAAAGGCAGTAGCGTTCCGCCAGGGTCTCCGCGGTAAGACCCATGTTGAGGAAGACGAGCCGCTGAGCATCCGTCCAACCGGGGTTGGGTTGAGGATTGAAACCCATCATCGGTACGCGGCTCATGGATTCGACACCGCCGGCGATGAAGGCGTCGCCAGCTCCCATGGCGATCGCGCCGGCGGCCATCTGGATGGCCTGCATGGAAGAGCCGCACCAGCGGTTGACCGTGGAGCCGCCGACCGATTGCGGCAGGCCGGCGGTCAGCGCGGCGCAGCGAGCGATGTTGAGCCCCTGCTCACCTTCCGGAAAAGCACAGCCGAGATTGACGTCCTCGATCTCGTCGGCCGGGAATCCCGCTCGGGCTACGAGCGCCGCGATGACGCTGGCAGCGAGATCGTCGGGTCGGACCGGGGCGAGCGCCCCCCTGTAGGCCGGAGCGAACGGCGTGCGCAGATAATCGACGATATAGGCTTCGGCCATTCCGGTCTTCCTTGATGTGTTAGTTATCGACCATCAGATCTGGGGCATTCTCGCGCCGTTGATGGCATAGGCATGGAGGACAGTTGAGCGAAGTAAGCTGCGAGATCATCAACGGGCGGTCCATCATCAGACTCGACACTCGGATTTCCCCTTGAAATTCAGACCGCCCGTTAAGAAGCGCCCGATCGAATCTAGAACCGGTAAGTTACTCCGACGCTGGTCAGGACCGGGTCGATGTCCAAACGGGTCCGGACAGGCGCTCCACCCAGTGAACCGGTGGCGTGCGTGGAGAAGGGAACGTATCGAACGTCGGCGTTCAGCATCCATTCTGCGCCAAGCTCATACCGAACACCCACCTGAGCCGCAGGCGCCCAACTGTCGTCAATGCTGAAATTAGCCAAAGCCCTGTCACGCGCATTCAGAAAGATGATCCGTCCGACCCCCACTCCCAGATAGGGATGAACCTTGCCAAGATTGTTGAAATGGTACTGGGCCGACAAGATGATGGGTCCATAGTTGACTTTGGCCACTGTTCCGAGCGGCTCAAGCGAACCGGCGCCGTCAATTTGCGCGGTCGGTGGTACGCCGAGAAACAAATTTCCGGCAATATTGGGCGTGACGAAATATCCGATATCAGCGGTCACCGTCGTTGCGTCTCCGATCCTCACATTCGAGCCGGGGACATGCCCTCCCGCCAAGGTGATGTCGGGCGCATTCTCACTCACCAAGACCCGGGTTGCATTCACACTTACTGCCCACCGCTTGAAATCTCCCGAGTCCTGGGCCCACGCAGGTTGAGGGGAGGCACTCAAGACGGCGAGAGCGGCGGTGTATTGCGCAAGCCTTGTATAGGTATGTGCTGCATTTTTTCTAATGAAATTATCCTCCCTATGGGCCGCCACTATTCTGGATCGGCATTTTTTGATGGATCTATACGGTTCCAACTGTCGTCCTATTTCTGCGACGAGTTAGCGGGCTGCCTCCATGTCGGTGCTGAGTGCGAGTTTCGTTTCCCCAAGAATGAGCTCGGCAGCTCTTTCCGCAATCATCATCGTCGGGGCGTTGGTGTTTCCGGCGACCAGCGTCGGCATCACCGAGGCGTCGACGACGCGAAGACCTTGCACGCCACGCACCCGGAGAGACGGATCGACGACCGACTGAGGGTCTCGTCCCATCCGGCATGTTCCCACAGGATGATAGATCGTCTCCGCTCGCCGACGGATATCCGCCACGATATCCGCCTTGCTCTGGACCGCTGGCCCAGGGACCAGTTCGGTTTTCGAGAAGGCCGCCATTGACGGCGCCGACAGAATTTGCCGGCCGATCTTCACCGCCGCGACCATGGTCTCGATGTCTTCGGGGGCAGAGAGATAGCTTGGATCGATCAGCGGATCGTCGAGCGGGTTGGGGCTTGTGAGCCCGATGCGGCCCCGACTCTTGGGGAGAAGATCGCAGACATGCAATGTATAGCCATACCCGAACGCAATTTCGCGCCCATGGTCCTTCAAAAGCGTGGGGAGAAAATGAAACTGTAGATTCGGCCGACTCCGCGAAGGTGTGCTTTTGACGAAGCCGCCCGCCTCGGCGACGTTGCTCGTTAAGAAGCCCTTTCGGAGGAAGGCGTAAGAAAACGCTCCGGACAGCGCACGCGGGATGAATGACGGTGCGATGCCGATCGGTGTATGGTCGTTCGCCTCATGCATGATTGTGATATCGAGGTGATCCTGAAGATTCTTTCCGACTGCCGGAAGGTCGACGACCACCGGAATACCGAATGCGTTCAGCTCGGCTGCGTCGCCGATACCGGAAAGCAGCAGTAGTTGCGGGGAATTGACGGCGCCGCCCGAAAGAATGACCTCACCCTCCCTGGTTCGCACATCGACGAGTTTGCCCCCCACGGCATAGGTCACGCCGACCGCTTTGCGGTCCTCCAGAATGATCCGGGTAGCCCGCGCGCCCGTGACTATCCGTAGATTGGGCCGGCCCTTGGCTTTGGAAAGAAAGGCGCGCGCGGAACTCCAGCGCCGGCCTTTGTGCTGGGTGACCTGGTACAGGCCGACGCCGTCCTGCGTCTCCCCGTTGAAATCGACGGCACGCGGAAACTGGGCCTGTTGTCCAGCCTCGACGAAGGCATCGCTCAAGGGGTTGCGGGTTCGCAGGTCACTGACGTGAAGCTCACCGTCGCCGCCATGAAACGCGTCGGTTCCAAATCTTTCGTTGGACTCCATTGCTCTGAATAGCGGCAGTACATTGTCATAAGACCAGATCGGATCGGCTGCCTCGCCCCACGAATCATAGTCATCCCGGTGCCCGCGAATATAGACCATCGCATTGATCGAACTCGATCCGCCAAGGGTTTTGCCGCGCGGCCAAAACAGCCGTCGACCGCCAAGATTGGCCTGTGGCTGTGTTTCGAATGCCCAATTGAGAGTCTTGCTCTTTGCCAGCAGCGCTATCCCGATGGGCATGTGAATCAGCGGGCTGCGGTCGGACGGGCCCGCCTCAAGCAGACAGACCCGCGTCCTGGGATTGGCTGACAACCGCTCCGCCAACAAGCATCCGGCAGATCCCGCTCCAACAATAATATAGTCAAACATCCTGATCTCCAGACGGCAGCTACCGACGCCGCTCTCTTGTTTCTCGATTCAACCCAAAAAGCGGACGGTTAGATTGATCAGCTTCTTTACGGCCGGGGTGTACGGCGGGAATAGAAGGCGCAGGACAGAGAATTTGTCTCTCAGAACCGCACGTTCATGGGAGAAGGCTTTGAAGCCGTAGAATCCGTGTGCCGTGCCGATACCGCTGTTGTTCACACCGCCAAACGGCAGGTTGGGATGCAAGAATTGGACGACATTGTTGTTCACGCAGACGCCACCTGAGCTGGTACTCAGTATGATATCCTCGCGAACGGCGGCGTCGTTGCTGAAGACATAGATGGCAAGCGGCTTTGGACCCGCGTTGATCGCATCGACAACGACGCTGATGTCATCATACTCGATGATCGGAAGAACCGGACCGAATATTTCTTCCTGGGAAATCGCCATCTGCGGCGTCGTCCCGCCGAGTATGGTCGGCGAGAAATAGTTCTGGCCTGGATCTCGGTCTCCGCCTTCCAGGACGGTCGCGCCGCGCGATGTGGCGTCATCGGCCAAGGCAGTCAGGCGCTCGAAATGCCGCCGGTTCACGATTCGGCAATAGTCCGGCCCGGTTTTCTGCTGGCCGTCCGTTTGCCCGTAGACCCGCCTGATCTCGAGCCGCAGCGCATCAATCAGCGCCGGGGCCTGGTCTCGAGCGACATAGACATGATCCGGAGCGATGCAGGTCTGGCCGTTATTGGCGAACTTGCCCCAGACGATCTTGCGAGCGGCTTGCTCGATATTCGCGGTCGAATCGACGATGGTCGGGGACTTGCCCCCGAGTTCAAGCGTCACGGATGTTAAATGTTTCGCCGCGGCCGCCATCACGATCTTGCCGACCTGGGGACTGCCCGTGAAGAAGATATGGTCGAAGGGCAGATCCAGCAAGGCCTGCGAAACCTGGACGTCGCCCTCGCAGACGGCAACCAGATCCCGGGGGAAGGTTTGCTCGACGATGTCCCTGATCAGGGCGGACGTCGCCGGCGTCAGTTCGGAAGGCTTGATGATGGCGGTGTTTCCGGCCGCAAGCGCGGACACCAGCGGCCCGAAACTGAGATTCACCGGATAGTTCCACGGGGAAATTATCAGACAGACGCCCTTGGCCTGATAGCGGACCTCGGCCGCGATTCCGAACATCCCCAAAGAGCCGTGAACCCGGTGCGGTCTCAGCCAGGATCGGAGGTGGCGCCGGGCATGCGATATTTCCTGATAGACCGGGAACAGTTCGGTCAGACGCACCTCGGATTCTGGCTTCCTGAAATCCGTGTAGAGAGCTCGGATAATCTCGTCTTCCCGGGTCTTCATCGTTGCCTTTAGTCGCGACAACATAGCCAGTCGCGCTTTTAGCGTGAATTTCGTCCTGTTCTCTACGGCCGATCGGCGGTGCGATGAGAACAGGGAATCGATCTCGCCGTCGCCGTCGGGATGAATCGGTGCCGCGGTGGTCGCGGTGACTGCATGAACGTTCACTCGGCCCTCCTCAAGGAATTCGCAAGGTTGCAAAGCGGGAAGACAAGTGTCCGCCCGAATGAGTCACCGATAAAGGTCATAATCTTCCTTGGTCGCGCCGCAGTCCGGGCAGTACCAATCGGCGGGTACATCTGCCCAACGGGTGCCAGGTGCCACGCCCGTATCGGGATCACCGAGGGCCTCATCGTAGATATGGCCGCAGGTCACGCAGTGCCATTTCGCGAACGGCACGGTTTCGACGGCACCTGACGGTTCCGCCTCCTGGTCGCCCTTGGTCATCGTTCGGCTCCGGAACCAGATTGAGGCCCCCCCCCCTCGTCTCCGACCTCGCCCGAGTCCAGAGGGATGAAATCGGCTTTGTCGCGCACTGCGCAATCGGGACAGGCCCAATCCTCGGGGATTTGCGCCCAAGACGTATTGGGCGGGAATCCCTCGTGGGCCTCACCCCTAAGTTCATCGTAGATGTAGCTGCAATCGGGACACTGATACCGCGCCATGGCGCCTTGTTCCTTTTGTCGACTTGAGTTTTAAAAACCTTCGGGACAGGCCGCTGACGAGGATGCGATCGCGCGGCACGCCCTTTTCAGGACGCCATCGCGGCCCGCGACTGCCGGCCGAGGAGACTCGGAACGAGCTCCTCGGCTAGTCGCCAAGGCAGGCGACTATTCGGCGGCCGCCCGCGTCGGCCGGTGTGAAGCAGCACCAAACTTGCGTTCGATCTTCTTCCTGCGCGCGCCGTCGATCTGAATCTTGCCAAGATCGCCGTCAGCCCATCCCACGACGCGGCGGTCCATGACAGATCGGAACACAGGCGGAATCAGCGCCATGAAGAACATGCCGGGGTAGCCGCTCGGCAACTCCGGCAGGCCCTCAAAGTCCCGGAGCGACTGATAGCTGCGGGTCGGGTGGGCGTGGTGATCGGAGTGCCTTTGGAGATGGAACAGGATCAGATTGGAGGCGATGTGATTGCTGTTCCAGGAATGCCGGGGCTGGGCGCGTTCATAACGTCCGTCCGCCATTTTTTCGCGCAACAACCCATAGTGCTCGATGTAGTTAGCGCTGGTCAGCTGCCACCATCCAAAGGCGATCTGGATAGGCAAGAACACCAGCAGCTTGGGGTCGGGTCCGAACGCCAGCAACAGGGACGTGTAAAGGACGATTGTAATCAGCAGCGGCGGGATGATTTCGTTGTCCAGGCTCCAGATTCCCTTGTTCAAGCGCTCCAGCCGCACCTTTTCCAGATTCCAGGCGCGCTTGAAGGCGCCCGGAATTTCGCGCAGCGAAAATTTATAGATGCTTTCTCCCATCCTGGACGTAGCGGGATCCTCGGGGGTCGCAACGTCGCGATGGTGGCCTTTATTGTGCTCGATGAAGAAATGGCCGTAACCCACCACGGCCAGAACGATCTTGGCCATCCAGCGGTCAAAGGCTTCCTTCTTGTGTCCCAATTCATGGCCGGTGTTCAGAGCCAGGCCGTTGACGATGCCCAAAGACAGCGCAAGCGCGACAACTTCCCACCAGGACATCGGCTTGGTCACCACCCACCATGCCGAGACGATGAGTGAGGCATAATGCACTGGGACGGTAAGATAGGTTAGAATTCGATAATACCGATCCGCCTCAAGACGAGCCACCGCGGCCTCGGGCGGGTTATTAGGATCATTTCCAAACAAGACGTCCATCGCCGGGATAACGGCGTACCAGACGACCAGCGTAAAGGCGTAAAACACACTCCACCCGGTCACGCTGACAAGGTAGAGGCCAATCAGCGGCGCCGCTGGCCAGACGACCGACAACATCCATAGATAGCGCTTCCTGTCGACATAGCGATCAGGCGCGGTATAGGGAGACGGATCTCGTGCGATGGTGCTCATCAGGTACTCTCCTCATCTCAATGAAGACACACTTCACTGGACTTATTAAATCGGCTCTCATTGCCCGTTCCCACCAAATTGGATTCATCAAGGTCACGGAACAACCCCACTAAAGTGTGGTTTTAGTCGGGTGCCTCTAAAATCCTGCAGCCTTTAACCGCGTGAGGCGATTCACTGCCACCGGCGAGAGCGGGAGGCAGCGATGGTACAGCACGGTTTCTTCGATGTGGATGAGCGGCTTGCGGCATTGTCGGCGGCGGGCGACCCGCTGGACCGACTGAGTGCGGTGGTAGACTTCGAGCTGTTCCGGCCGGTGCTGGATGCGGCCCTTGCGCGGTCGGATCGCAGCACGAACGGTGCCTCGCCCTGTGACGCCCAACCCGTCAAAACCTCTGTGCAGAGGTACTAGCGGACTACCTGTTCTCGGGGCGCCGTGCAGCCGGTGCGCTACAGTAACGCACCGGCTGAAACAGTGAACGGAGACGCCGGTTTAGTGCTGCGATTGCGGGGTGCGCACGACCAAGCCTTCGAGATCGCCGGACACGGTGATCTGACACGCCAACCGCGACGCGGCGGTGACACCCTCGACCATCTCCAACATCGAGCGCTCGGCCTCGCCGATTTCTGGCAGTTTTCCCGCCAGCGGACCCTCGATGTAGCAGTGGCAGGTCGCGCAGGCGCAGGCGCCACCGCAGTCGCCGTCGATGCCGGGCACTAAGTTGTCGACCGCCGACCGCATCAGCGACTGGCCGTTTTCGGCATCAACGCTGCGCTCGGTTCCGTTGAATTCGATGAAAGTGATCTTGGTCACGTTGTAACCCTTTTAGTGTTGATCCGCATCATGCGGAAATTCGAAAAAATTGGGGATGCGGCACTCGGCCGCGTATGAAATCATACCGCCAGCGCCTTTGCTTCGATGCTGTCGTCACCCAACTGCTGCGGCGACGGCGCCTTGCGGTCCCAGATCCAGCGCTTGGCCAGGGTGAACTCGGCCGGCCGGTTGACGGCGTCGACAGCCAGTAGCCGCCCGTCCTTTAGGTAGAACGCCGCAAACGAGCGCATCGCCATGTTGCCCCGGATCACGACCTGGTCGTAGCCCTGACTCAGACCGGCGGTCTGCAGCTTGAGTTCGTACTGATCGGACCAGAACCACGGCACCTGGTCGTACGCCAGCGGTTTACCGCAGATGTCAGCCGCCGCCGTTTTGGCCTGCTCCAGAGCGTTGTGCACGGATTCAAGACGCAAGCGCCGACCGTACAGGCGGCTCGGATGGTTGCTGCAGTCGCCGACCGCATAGACCCCCGATGCCGACGCCCGGCAGAACGCGTCGACGACGATGCCGTTGTCGCAGTCGATCCCGGCCGCCTGCGCCAGCTCGACGTTTGGCAGCAGGCCGACACCGGCGACGACCAGATCGGCCTCGATCCGGTCACCCGCCGTCGACACCACCACCGCCTTGCCGTCCCGGTCCTCGATCGCGCTGACCGCGACACCGGTGCGCAGATCCACACCAGCACCGCGATGAACGTTTTCGAAGAAGCCAGCGACCTCCGGGCTGGCGACGCGCGCCAGCACCATCGGCGCCATTTCCAGGACGACCGGCCGCAGCCCGTGCTTGATCGCGACTGCCGCCACCTCCAGACCGATGTAACCGGCGCCGACGATGACGATGCACGCGCCCGGAACGAAGCGGGGACGCATCGCGTCGACATCGGCGATCGTGCGCAGATAGTGCACGGCCGGGTGATCCGCGCCCGGACACGGCAACGGCCGCGGCCGGCCGCCGGTAGCCAGGATCATATGATCGTACGTCAGTTGCCCTCCGTCCGACAGCGTCAGGCTACGGTGCCCGGCGTCGAGGCCGGTCACCTCGATGCCCAGACGCACATCGACTCCCGCGCCCTCGTAGAAGGCGGACGGCCGCATCAGCAGGCGCTCGCGCGGCAACTCGCCGGCGAGGTAGGCCTTGGACAGCGGCGGCCGCTGGTACGGCAGGCTCTGTTCGGCCGTGACGAGGGTGATGTCCCCGTCAAAGCCACCCTGCCGCAGGCTGGCCACCGCCTGCCCACCGGCGTGCCCGCCGCCGACGATCACGACGTTCGCGCTCATTGCGTCGATCGCTCAGGCATTGATCCGGACCGGCAGCGCCTCGAAGCCCTTGACGAAGGTCGAGAAAACCCGGCGCGGCTCGCCCACGACCTCGATCTGCCCGGGCTTCGGCCATCGCTTGAGCGTTTCCTCCCACAGCACGCGCAACTGCATCTCCGCGAGGCGATTGCCGACACAGCGATGGATGCCGAAGCCGAACGACAGGTGATGACGCGGATTGGCACGGTCGATGATGAACCGGTCGGCGTTCTCGATCTCGTCGCCGTCACGGTTGCCCGAGACGTACCACATCACGACCTTATCGCCCTTCTTGATCTGCTTGCCGCCGAGTTCGAAGTCTTCCAGCGCCGTGCGGCGCATGTGCGCCAGCGGCGTCTGCCAGCGGATGATTTCCGATACCATCGACGGAATCAGTGTCGGGTCCGCGCACAACTTGCGGTATTCCTCCGGATTCTCATTGAGCGCGAGCAGGCCACCGCTCATCGAGTTGCGGGTGGTGTCGTTGCCGCCGACGATCAGCAGCACCATGTTGCCCATGAACTCTTCCGGGCTCATGTTGCGGGTGTTTTCCGAGTGCGCCAGCATCGACAGCAGATCGGGCTGCGGATCAGAGTTCGCACGCTCGTTGAACAGCTTGGTCATATAGGCCCCGCACTCTTGGATCTCCTTGATGCGCTGCTCTTCGGTCTCGACCCCGCAGGTGCCGAGTTCGCAAGTCGTGACGTCTGACCAGTGCGTCAGCTTGGTGCGATCCTCGAACGGGAATCCGAACAGCGTCGCCAGCATCTGCGCGGTCAGGTTGATCGAGACGCGCTCGACCCAGTTGAAGGTCTCACCGACCGGCAGCGCATCGAGTGCATTCTGGGTGCGCTGACGGATCAGGCCTTCGAGCTTGGCGAGGTTTTCCGGCGCGACGATCGGGGTCACCGTCTTGCGCTGCACGTCATGCTTGGGCGGATCCATCGCGATGAACATCGGCAGCGACGCCGCCGCATTGTTGTCCATGATCGTGATGCCGCCGGAGCGGGACGCGGACGAGAACACCTTGTGGTTGGTTTCCACGCTCATGATGTCCT
This sequence comes from Facivitalis istanbulensis, assembly GCF_040560405.1. Classification (NCBI taxonomy): domain Bacteria; kingdom Pseudomonadati; phylum Pseudomonadota; class Alphaproteobacteria; order Sphingomonadales; family Sphingomonadaceae; genus Facivitalis; species Facivitalis istanbulensis. Next base: position 35,203 of record NZ_JAVSCQ010000016.1, on the reverse strand, counting down.
TGAACCTGGTGACCGACCAGTACGGCCCGTACTGGCTGTCATTGCAATAGTGAACCGGATCTTCCTTGCGCAAGCGCTCGAAGTAGGGCCACATCATGTTGTCGCGGAACAGCGCCGGATCGGCGACGTTGATCCTGTCCAGCGGAATCGAATATGCATCGGCGCGATCGGCGGTCGCAGCAGCCTGAGTCATCTCCTGGTCTCCTTCTGAGTCATCTCTAGTCTCCTAGTCTTCTTTTTGGGCGCAGCGGCGGGCTTCGATACCAGCAAGGTGCTGGCGCCGGTTCGGTGGACGGATTTCATGCGATGGTGCTCATCCGGCGTTCTCCTCATCCCATTGGAAGACACATTCACTGTGTTCTAAAATCAGTTCTAATTGACAGTCCTCAGCGAATGGGGTTCGGCAAGGCACGGAACAACCCCACTAAAGTGTGGTTTTCAACCCCTCCCCTTCAGGCCCCCTTATGCTTGGAGCAGGCTCGCAGGCGCGGCGGGTGCTTTGACATCGCGCGCGAGGCGCTCGGTTTGGGCGAGAGGGCTTCTGTGAGCCGATCGGACGCGCATGTGGTGATCTTTGGCGCGGGCCACGCCGGGGGAAATGGTCACCGCCCTGCTTCGTCAATATTGGTTTGAGGGAGCCGTAACGCTGGTCGGCGAGGAACTCATCGCGCCTTATCATCGCCCGCCGCTGTCCAAAGCGTGGCTCCGGAACGTCCCGGCGCCGCATCGCTCCCCTTGAAGCCGGTGGAATTCTGCGCCGGACACGGCATTGGCCTCCGACCTGGTGTTCGCGCGGAAAAGCTGACGCGTCAAACCAAGGCAGTTCATCTCTCGACGGGCGAAGTCCCGAGCTGGGCAACCCGCCTTCGCCCTGAAGGAGATCGCGGAGATCGCAGCCTAACTAACAGCCGGAGATTGAAAGTTGATGACACGGACACTGCCTTGAACGCATACGAACGGCGAGTGAGGGCCTGCGGTCGGCCAACCCAATCGGCCCAAAGCCCACACTAAAGAGTGGTTCTGGATTGCACACGGGCGGCCTGCTGCTATAGTTCCGCCCCGATGACGCATGTAAAAACAGACACAGCATCTGCGAAAGTGAGAGGCATTCGAGCGGATGAGCCTGCGTCGACTCATCCGCTCGGATTTGAAATGCGGCCTCGGGAGACCGACTCTAGCCCGCGACAAAGGGCACAGCCTCCCACAGGCTCTATCAATGAGCGAGTGGCGTCGTTGGCCTCCGGATGCCTTTCGCGCCCTCGCCTCTTCGCTGCCGAAAAGCCGACGCGCTGCTATCTCCTTCGCGCGCCTCAAGGTTACGGAAAGACTGTCGCGATGGCACAGCATTGGGCCGATCGTCGGCAAGCCTGTGCTGCGGCGGCATGGGTTTCCATCAAAGAATGCCGGGGCGATCTGCAACTCCTCGCGGACCGTATCTGCGCGCAGCTCGCCGCTACCCAAGAGGCCGGCGGCCACGACACGCCGCCCCCGCCGCGGCCGAGAGAATGTCCTCGCAGCCTCTATGACCTCGCCACTTGGCTATGGGAGACCAAGGATCGACTAGGATCGAAGGTTCTCATCTGTTTCGATGATCTCGAATTTGATCTGCATTCGATAGACGAGATCGAGGCCTTCATGCTGGCGACGCCAGCCGAAGTGGAATTCATCGCGGCAAGCTCGGCAGACATCGGCTTTGCGCGCATGAAAGCGCGGCGAGAAACCCACGAGCTAAGACATGACGCGCTTGCCTTCAATTTCGACGAAGCAAAAGCAGTCGGGCTCACCGAGGAAAGGCGAGCAGCCTCAGAAGTTGAAACTTATTCGCTTTGGAAGCGCACCCAAGGCTGGCCAGAGATATTCTGCCTTTTGATGCAAGCAGCATCGGAGAACCACTCAACCAATCGCCTTATAGTCAACAGCATCACAGGCGTAGATATTGACTTGGATAAATATTTCCGGAGCACAATACTACACTCACTTCCGAATGATATTCGAGAATTTTGTCTCTGCGCCTCCATTCTTGGATCGGTATCAGCAGAATATTTCAACCATGCGTTCCAACGAAACGATGCGGCTTATTTTATAGACAAACTTTCCACCGAGCAGATGCTTCTCCAGCCTCTGGACCGATCGCAGACAGCTTATGAGTTCCACCCTTTGCTTCGCGAATTTCTAGAGCACAGATTCTCGGTGGAGAACCCCGGCTTGAAGCCGAACCTGCTCGCCCGCGCCGCCCAATGGCAAAGACAAAACAACAACATTCGCGACAGCATCAATCTCTCCTTACGCGCGGGTGAGAACGAATCGGCCGCTGATGTTGCGTCTGAAAATATGATGGATATTGCTCTGCGGGAAGGCGAGATAGATCAAATCCAGTTTTGGCAAGGCAGTTTTTCCGCTGCTGTCATTTCGGGTTCTCCAACAATCGCCCTTGGCCTGGCCTGGGCCCAGATTTTTAGTCACGACCACCGGCGGGCGAGTGGGCTGTTGGCCGATTTGCGGGCCACGGAACTTAGCGGTCTTGATCAACAAGTACGCCGACAAATAGAGTGCTGGTGCGACCTCATCGAAGCCATCGGAGAAGCAACCGGCGACAATCTGTCGGAAAGTCGGCGGCAGTGCGAAGCCTGGATGAAAGTCTATAACGAGGCGGACCTCGTCAGCAAAGGTGCTGTGCTCACCTGTCTTTGCTTCCTTGCGGCCAGCGAGCACCGGTTTGGTGATTTAAGGACACTGTCCTTGGAGACGTCATCGGTAAACAACATCGCGGATCACCACTACGCACTGGGATGGCTTTACGGCGCCATGATTCTCGCCGAGCTTTCAAGAGGAGATATGCGCGCAGGTGCTGCCTTACTCAAAAAAGCGCGCGGTGACGAAAATGCTCAAATCAACACGACCCCTTTCTCAGTAAACCTTCTGAACACGCTGGAACTAGAAATTCAGTACGAGGCGAACCAACTTGACGGCATAGAAGCACACGTCGACGAGATTCTTGATTTTGTACGGCGGCATGGCATTGTCGATTTTACATTCTCGGCCTATCGCACCGCTGCAGCAATTGCCCGCTGCAAGGGCAATCCAAAACGTGCTGCCGAGCTTCTTAACGAGATGCGCGTGATAGCGGGAGAATCTGGTTTCGTCCGGCTTGAGGTCCTGGCGCGACTGACGCTCGCGGATATGTTCGTTGCAGAGAGCGCGGAGCAGGCGCTCTCCACCTTGCCGAACCACAATCACCCAATTTTTCTCTCGACACATGGACCGTATCTCCGCGCACGGCAATCGCTTACCGAAGCGCGCATTGCGGCGCGACAGGGGAAGTTTCACCTTTCCAACCGCTTTGCAAACGTCGCTCTAGACCATGCACGCCGATTTGAACTTGGCCGGCTGGAGGTTGCGGCGTTACTTTGCACCGCCGTTGCTTGTGCCGGGACAGGAAGATCGGCCGTGTCTGAACAGCGCGTAGCCGACGCGATCGCCATTGCTTCGCGACTTGGATGTTATCGCACATTCCTCGATGAACGGTGGCATCTGGAAGCGCTTGGACCCATCTCGACGCCACTGTTGAATCTCATTCCGAGCGAGGAGGAATTGGGGCGTCGAGAACCCGCGCCCGGCGACTATCGCGTCCGCTCGCCGAGAAGCACAACTTCGGTTGTGCTCACGAGAAAGGAACTGGCGATGCTTCAAAGGATAAGAGAAGGCCTCTCTAATCGTGATATCGCGTCCAAGCATCGCATAAGTGAAGACACCGTCAAATGGCACATTCGCAATCTATTTGCCAAACTGGCAGTCAAGAACAGAGTCCAAGCGCTGCTGGAATCGGAGAGGCTCGGAATTCTACAGTAAAACTACCCGCGACCATGAGCGCTACACGATTTCAGAGGTCGTTCCTTCGCCAAATCACCCTCCGGTTCCGCTTCGCTCCACCTGCAGCCAACACTGGCGAGGGAGACAACGATGCGCTAACACTTAAGCGGGACCGCCCGGTGGAGGCGATCAAAATGCGGGCTGTCGGGTCGGGCGCAGAAATGAGATCACCTATGAATGAACCAAGCCGAGCGATCTTCAGAACAACCGATGGCCTCGACCTCGCCGCAGATATGCATGGTCGGCCAACGCGCGGCTCAGTACTCGTGGCGCACGGCGGCGGCCAGACACGGCATGCCTGGGCCAAGACGGCGGCGGCGCTTGCGGATCGGGGCTGGGAAGTGGTCACGCTCGATCTTCGCGGCCATGGCGAGAGTGGCTGGTCACCGACGGGCGACTACGGGATTCGGCGGTTCTCGGAAGATCTCGCGGAGGTCGCGCGCGCGATGGGTGGCCGTCCGGCGTTGATCGGCGCGTCGCTCGGCGGTCTCGCCGGACTGTACGCGGAGGCCGAGATCGCGCCCGGGGGTTTCAGCTCGATCACCCTGGTCGACATCGTTCCGAACATGGACCCAGACGGCGCCGCCAAGGTCATGGAGTTCATGAACGCCCATGTCGCCCAGGGATTCGGCAACCTTGAAGAGGCTGCAGACGTCATTGCGGCCTATCTACCTCACCGACCGCGGCCAGCGGATCATTCTGGACTGGCCAAGAACCTGCAGCAGGGCGATGACGGGCGGTTCCGCTGGCATTGGGATCCCGGCGTTGTCTCTGGCATGCAAAGCTGTCGATCCCTGCGGGATGCCGACGCGTTCCAAGCCCGATTGACCGGCTTGACGCTTCCGGTGCATCTCATCAGGGGTCGGCTGAGCGAGTTGGTTTCTCGGGAGGCGGCGGAAACCTTCGTCGCGCAGCTTCCGAACGGAAAGTTCACCGATGTCGCCGGCGCGTCGCACATGGTAGCTGGTGATCGCAACGACGCCTTTCTCAGCGCCGCGGTCGGATTTCTTGAGCGGCTGGACCGGCAGACGCGAGCCTATGACGGCTGAAGCCTTACCGAACGTCTTCGCCCTGACTCCTCTCGACCCGAAATTCAGAGCCGATCCCCATGATGCGCTCAACGACCTGCGAACATGTTGCATCGTGAATTGCGATGAGGTTCGTCCTCCTCGTGTGAGGATCGGCTCGGCCCACCCGAGCAACCCTCGGATCACCAGTGTAGGGCGAACCACCTCTAACAACGTAACCGACCGGTTGAGGCCGCCTGCCTTGCGGTGATGTGAGCGCGTAAGGGACGTCCATAAGGACGTCGTTATGGACGTCCTGAGCCAAAGCGAGGGACGGCGGTGGAGATATTGGGCCGGGAACGGCGTCGTCGGTGGAGCAACGCGGAGAAGCTCGATATCGTCGCCGCTGTGGGAGTGAACGGAGAGACGTTGGCGCGCGTCGCGCGGCGCTACGATGTGTCGCGAAGCCAGATCTATCAATGGCGCCATCTGTTCAGGAAGCGGGGGTTGCTACCTGCGGCGGACGGACCGACCTTCTTGCCGGTCGATATCGGGGTGCCCATGCTAAGCGCGGAGCCCGTGCTCGATGACCGGGTGGTGGTCTCGCCCTTGATCGTCGAGCTGGAGATGGTCTCGAGCAGCCGGTCAAAGGTGTGGCGATAGGCGTCGCGCGGAAAGAGCTGATCGCGGTAGACGAGGCTGAGCAGCGCCATAGGCTTGCGGCGCAGCGCGTGGATGACATGGCGATAATCGACGACATGGCCATGTTTGCCGTTGCTGCTGGCGCGCCCGCGCACCAGCGTGATGAGCGGGGTGCCGCCGATGAACAGGTCGAGACGGTCGTCGTAAAGGCGGACCCGCAGCCGGTGCCCGATCAACCGCGACGGCACTGTGTAGAACACTCTTTTGAGCAGGAAGCCGCCTGAAGAAGTGACGATGACGATGGTCTCCTCATAGTCGCAGGTCCGGCGGCCCGGCAGCGGTTGCAAGGCGGGCCGCTCGGCTTCGATACGCTTTGCGCTGCGGGCATTCTTGCGGCTGACGATCTCGTCAATGAAGCCGCGATAGGCGGTAAGATCGCCGGGTCCTGCGCCTCTCTGCCGAGACCCGCTACGCCGCGAAAAGCTGGAAGCACGAGCGCCGCGTTGTCGCCCGGATCGAAGCCCGCACCATGGGCATGGACATCCGCACCGTCGTCACCTCGTTGACCGCGCCCGGCCCGGAGAACCTGTACGAGGTCTATTACTGCGCACGTGGCAATGCAGAAAACCTGATCAAGCTGCACAAGAGCCAGCTTTCCAGCGACCGGACCTCGTGCCGGTCGGCCAACGCCAACCAGATGCGCCTAATCCTGCACACCGCTGCCTACTGGCTGATGTGGCGCGTACAGCAAGCCATCCGCAAAAAAGCCGCGCTCGCCACGGCCGAGTTCGCCACAATGCGCGTGCGTCTCCTCAAAATCGCCGCCCGCGTCATCGAAACATCCACCCGCATCCGAGTCGCGTTCGCTTCCGCCTGCCCAGATGCCGACTTGTTCCGCACCATCGCCAACGCGCTTAAACCTGCGCCACATAGTCGACGCGGCGGTGCCGCCGAACACTCGAACCCTGTCCGTAAAACCTGCAAACCTGTCGATCCGCCGCGATGAAATAGACGCAACGACGGAGTACAGCCTGCTTGGGCCTATGTCCCTGCCGAAAGCCAGACCGAACCAGTCAGCGCACCCTCACGAATAAGAGAGGTTAGTCCGGTTAGCAGGGGAATCGGGTGAAGGCATCAAGCGGCGATGAGACCTGCGAGGAAGTCATCGTCCCATGCGGCGATTTTGCGTCGCGATCGAAGCGAATCGCTGGTGTTGGGCAGTCGCAGGAGATTGGTCGCGATGTGCTTGATGGTGGTGAAATTGGCGGGAGCGTTGTCGGTTCTGACGCGGCATTCGTCATCACGGAACACCATATCCAAAACCCAGTGCATGCGAATTCCGACCGAAGCGGGCCGGGTAATCCGATGCGAAGCGGGCCCGCATTCCAACGTAAAGTGGGCCCCCGTTCCGATGTGAAGCGGGCGGCCATTCCGACGCAAAGCGGGCCACCATTCCAGTGGCAAGCGGGCCGGGTCGGTGGCGGCATTTAGGAGACCTGTTCGGGTCAGCAACTGCGGCAGAAGTCTCGTCCTTTGAACAAGGATGGAGGGGCTGATGCCGGCCAGGAGAAAGCTGACCATGCGATACTTACGGCGGATTCTGCGCCTTCATCACCAAGGGACACCGACGCGCGATATCGTGCGCGTCACGGGCATCGCCCGAACGACCATCCAGCGGGCGCTCGAGCGCTCGAAGGCTGCAGGTTTGGTTTGGCCGCTTGCCGAAGACGTGACCGACGACGTGCTGGAAGCGCGCTTGTTCGCAGGTGCTGGGACGAGAAGTAGCTCCGGCGTACGCAAACATCCGGAACCGGACTGGGCCGAACTGTCTCGCGAGTTGAAACGGCCAGCGGTTACAATGCTGATTCTATGGGAGGAGTATCGGAAGATCTGGCCTGAGGGCTATGGCTACTCCCGGTTTTGCGAGCTCTTACGGGAGTTTCAGCAGCGCCTGTCGCCGGTCATGCGGCAGCATCACGTCGCCGGCGACAAGCTCTTCGTCGATTATTCCGGCAAGCGTCTGCCAATCAACGATCCGCTGACCGGCGAAGTGCGGCTGGCGGAGATCTTCGTCGCCGTGCTGGGCGCGTCAAACTACACCTTTGCGGAGGCGACCTGGTCGCAGACGTTACCGGACTGGATCGGCTCGCACGTCCGGCTCTTCCGCCACATTGGCGGAGTTCCGCGGCTGCTGGTGCCTGACAATCTCAAAAGCGCGGTGAACAAGGCGTCCTTTTACGACCCGGAAATCAACCGCAGCTACGGCCGAATGACCGCGCACTATGACGTCGGCGTGCTTCCGGCGCGGCCGAAGAAGCCCCGTGACAAGGCGGCCGTGGAAGCCGGGGTACGCTTCGCCCAGACGTACATTCTGGGCCGACTTCGCAACCATGATTTCTTCTCGCTGGAGGAAGCCAACACCGCCATCCGCATCGTGATGGCGCAAATGAATACGCGTCCGATGCGCAAGCTCGGCGTCAGTCGCGCAGACTTGCTGGAGAGCCTGGAACGACCAGCGTTGAGGCCGCTGCCGGACGCCGAATATGAGTATGCCGAGTGGAAGCTGGTGCGCGTGGGCATCGACTATCATGTTGAAGTCGAAGACTTCTATTACTCCGTTCCTCATGCGCTGACCCGCCAACAGGTGGATGCTCGGATCACCTCCGCCACCATCGAACTTTTCCACAAAGGCAAACGTGTCGCGGCGCATCAGCGCCGATATGGTGGCGCCAGGCGGCACGGTACGTTGCCTGACCACATGCCACCGAACCACCGGCACTATGCCGAATGGTCACCGGCCCGCTTCCAGCGCTGGGGTGCGCAGATCGGACCCGAGACCGAAGGGCTGGTCATCGCCATCCTGGCGCGTCGTTCGCATCCCGAGCAGGGTTTTCGCACCTGCATGGGCGTGCTGCAGCTCTACAAAGCGCTCGACAAAACCCGCGCCGAAAGCGTGTCGGCCTATGCGCTCGCGGTCGGCGGACTGAGTTCGCGAAGCGTCGCCTCGATCCTGTCCCACAGCCTTGATCTCGCCGTGTCAGCAGAAGGCGACGGCGTCGACAGCCATGCCAACGTGCGTGGCCCGCTCTATTTTCAATGAAAGGACGTCGTATGCTGCTCCATCCTACGCTTGATCTGCTCAACACCCTCGGCCTGTCAGGCATGGCCAAGGGCCTGCAGGATCTGGAAAGCCAACCTGAGGCCCGGTCGCTCGACCATGCCGAATGGCTCGGCCTGCTGCTCGATCAGGAACTAACGGTGCGCCGCCAGAAGCGCTTTGAAAGCCGCGCCCGAGCGGCTCATCTACGCCATGACGCCAGCATCGAGGACGTCGACTACCACGCGGCCCGCGGCCTCGACCGCAGTCTCTTCCTCAAGCTTGGATCATGCGACTGGATCCGCGCGAAGCGCAATGTGCTGATCACGGGGCCTTGCGGCGTCGGCAAGAGCTTCCTCGCCTGCGCGCTCGGCCAGAAGGCCTGCCGTGACGATCTCTCAGTCGTTTATCACCGCGCGTCCCAGCTGTTTGCCATGCTGACGCTCGGCAGGAGCGATGGCCGCTATCCCAGGATGCTGCGCGCTCTGTCGCGCGCCGATCTGCTCATCATCGACGACTGGGGACCAGAAACGCTCAGCGCCGATCGCCGCCGAGACCTGCTCGAGATCGTCGAAGATCGCTACGACCGCGGCTCCATCCTCATCACCAGCCAAATTCCCGTAGACCGCTGGTACGAGATCATTGGAAATCCCACGCTCGCTGACGCGATCTTGGACCGCGTCGTCCACAACGCCTACCGCATCGATCTCACCGGCGAGAGCCTTCGCAAACGACGCGCTTCCGCACTCGACGCTTGACCTCGCAGACCGTTCGATAAATTGTCCCGTACGACCCAGGCAGGCATCCCCTAAGTGGCCCGCTTCGGATCGGTACAGGTGGCCCGTTTCACGTTGGAACGGTGGCCCGCTTCAGAGCGGTACGCCCGGCCCACTTCATCGGAATACGCACAGTGCAGGCTGTTTTCGACGGCCCAATGGCTGCGGACGATCGGCCCGAGTTTGTCGGCCGGCAGGTTCAGGGAACTGATATAGAAGCGGGTTTCGCGCTCTATCTTGCTGCCGGTTTCACGGATGCTTTCGATAATGACGATGGTCTTCAATCCGGGCCATTTGTGGCGCTCTTGTAGCCAGATGATGTCGTGGATGACCGTGGCGACCCGGGTCTCGATCCGGCCGTGATCGCCATCGACCGTCTCATGGCGGCTTATTTTGGTGTCGGCAAAATTCCTGGTTTTCTGCTCGACGGCGAACAGCCTGACGTCGTCGTGAAGCGCGCTTTGATTGCCTTTGAGCGCGAGGACATAGTCGGCCTTCTGATCGATGATCTGCCGCGTGATGGCGCGCTGGCAGCCCATGGCATCAATGGTGATGATCGCACCCTCGATCTCCAGCATCTCCAAAAGCCGGGGGATGGCGACAATCTCGTTAGCCTTGTCGGCGACCTTGACCTGACCCAGCACCAATCGTTGGCGCGCGGCAAAGGCCGATACCATGTGGATCGCTGCCTTCGCACCCTTGGATCGCCGCACCGTCTTGCCGTCGATGGCAATCACCTCTGATGCCATGCCGGTCAGTGACGATACCCAGGCGACAAAACAGTGCTGAAACGCATCGGCATCGAGGGTCGCCAGTATGTCGCCGAGATGATCATGGGACGGCGTGCCACCCGCAAACGACCGAAACCGGCGTAGGAACGCCAGCTTGCGAGCTCCAAAATTGGCGATGTCCGTGATCGTCTCCGCCCCCGACAACACCGCCAGCAGGCACAGCAGAAGAACCTCGGTTAGCGGATAACGCACTTTGCCCGGCTGTCGCGCGTCGGGAAGATCCTCAAAATACCCCAGAAATAGACCCGCTTCCGCGAAAGCCCCTTCATCCACCCGTCCGCTCGCCATCCTCCCTGCCGCTCCTCCTGTAGAAAGGAGCCCCACTGATTCAGCACATCAGCGCTTTGTCACGAACTTCTTCACCCGATTGCCCTGGTCCGGTTAGGGTCAATACTGTTCACTTAAGATAATCTTTGCTATGGTATTTGCTATGATAGTAGCCGGTGCTAGGCATCGGGAGGCATTGGCATGGCACGGACAGTAGCAGAACTTCCTTCGGGTCGCAGACATCAGGCGGCGCATGATGCGCTGCTCGCCGAAATCCTCGACGAGGTAATTACTTATATGGGGAGGAGTTATCCGGGATAGCATTATGGCGGCATTTCGTAAATCCTGATCATTGGCTGGATCCAAGGAGAGAACCCGTTGCATGACGCGACTCGATACCGAGCCTAATCCAACTTATATACGGTCGCTGCTCGAGGCAGCAGCACCAGCATTCCGCATTCGGCGGACTTGGGTTCATCGACGAGACCAATCTCAGCGAGCGGCTTTTCAGGCCCTGTAATTACGCGGTTCGTCATCCGAGCATCCACCCAGGGCTCGAAGCCGTGGGAGAATTCCAAAAAGGGCGTACGGAGCGCTACGCGGTGGTCAATTCGGCGCCCTCGATGATCACGCCAGCGCTGACATATTTCCATAGAGCCACGAGCAACTTGCGGGCGAGCGCGACGATTGTCGATGACGTGACCGGCAACATCCTTTGTGGCTACGATAAATTTCGACATCTTCTCGCCGTTCCCCGGCGCCAGGGACGTGACCAACCATTTCGATTGCGAGAGTTCCAGCGAGATAAAAAATCGCGGTAAGCTCGGTGCGAACAGCGGACGGCGCTTGGGAACGATGAGCTGCAACCGGCATGTCGATCTCCAGAGTGAGTTTTTTAGCGAGACCAGTCTGGCAGAGCGCCGCTCGCTGTTCACCTCCTCATGGAATCTATGCGAAGCTCTACGAACCTGGCGCGGATGGGAGCCCGCGTTTCCGGGAAGCAGCCTGCTTTGCCCATTGGCGACGCGATTTCCACGACATCTGGACGTCCCAAAAATCCGAGATCGCACACGAGGCGCTCGAGCGTATCGGGCAGCTCTATGACATCGAGCGCGAGATCGCCGGCAAGTCTGCCTATAGCCCCACATCATCGTGCTGGCCCAATCAGGTCGAGCGCTTCTTCGCCCTGCTGACCGAAAAGAGGATCAAAACGAGGGGCCGATAGCTCCAGGAGGGCGCTAATCGAGGACATCGAAAGCTTCATCGACAACACATCCAATCGACAAAGCTGCAAGCTCGCCTGTCGTCTCTTGGCTCAGTTGGTTTATCCACTCACCCCCATCGCTAGTGCTTTTTGCAGCGCGACGAACTGTGTCGTCAGGGCCATCCGGGCCTGAATCTGTAGATCCGCAGCCGCCAACTGATCGTTTTCGGCGGCAAGCGCGGCAAGCGCGGACGACCGCCCTGCACGGCAGGATTGCTGGGCGAGGCCAGCGCTGTGGTCCGCCAGCAGAGAGTTGCGCGTCTGCATCGCGAATGCCTTGCGTGCCTCGCCGAATCTGTTGAGTGAACTTTCCGCATCCTGAAGGGCCACGAGCACGGCGGCGCGATACGCTGCCGCCGCCTCATCGCGACCGGCGACGGCCTGCAACACGCCCGCCCGCCCGCGTCCAAAATCGGCAAGGTTCCATTGGATCGTCGGACCGGCGAGCGACCAGAGATTGTCGGCACTCGCAATATCGCCCTTCATGGCGCTGCCAAGACCGACCACGCCTGCCAGGCTGACCTTGGGCATCCGCGCGGCTTCCGCCACGCCAATCCCGGCATTGGCGGCATGCAGGTGCTGCTCGGCCGCCCGGATATCGGGCCTGCGGGCGAGCATGGCGGTGGGATCGCCGACCGGGACGGCGGCGGGGGGAAGCGGAACCGGGCCCGTGCCATCGAGCATGGCATCGAGCGCGCCAGGGGCTTCTCCCAGCAGCACGGCTATCGCGTCCTTGCGATCGTTCCGGTCCGCTTCCAGAGCCGCGATGGCTTGCCGCCGGACTTCCACGGTGCGATCGGCCTGATCGCGCTCGATGCGCGACAGCTTGCCCGCGCCTTCAAGCTGCGCCGTGAGGTTCGCGATCTTCTGCTGGTTGGCAAGCAGACGGCGCGCGAGGTCCAGACGTTGTCGGCTGGCGCGCAGGGCAAGATATTGGCGCGCGATCTCCGCAGTCAGGCTGAGGCGGGTATTCTCCGCATCGGCCTGCGCGGCCTCGAATTGCGCGCGCGTGGCCTCGATATTCCGCCGCGCTCCACCGAATAGATCGATTTCCCAAAGGGCGTCGAAGCCTGCGAGGAAGAGCGACGAGGACTTGGCCTCTCCACCCGTCACCAATCTCGATGCCTGGATATTCCCGGCCCCTGCCCCGGTGCCGACAACCGGCGCCAATGCCGCGCGCGAGCTTCGCAGTTGGGCCCGCGCCTGCCGGACACGCGCTTCGGCGATATCGATCGCCGGGTTGGAGGACAGCGCCCGCCCGATCAGTTGATCGAGCAGCGGATCGTTCAATTCCCGCCACCATGGCGTCAGTTGCGGCGTGGCGGGCATCGAAACCTGATCCGTCCGCAAGAAGGAATTGCCCATCGAGGCGGGGGGTGGCGGTGCACCTTTGTAATTCGGCCCCATCATACATCCGCCGAGTGTGGGCAACAGCAGGAGCGGAGGGACAAAGACAAGCGCACGCATCGACAGTATCTCCGGTTCAGGGCCGTAGCGACGCAAGCTTGCTGGACAGCCACGGACGAATCACTTACTAACCCACTTAACGGTCGTTCAACAAGTGAGCATTCCATGTCCGACATGCGGTCCCAATTACTCGAAACCGCCGCCCGGCTTTTCGCCGAGCGCGGCTACGAAGCCGTGTCGATGCGCAATATCGCCAGGCTGGTCGGGGTGACCCAGGCGAACCTCTATTATCACTTCCGGGACAAGGCCGACCTGATCGAGGCCACCCTCGCCTCGGTGTTCGAGGCTTGCGCCCGCGATCTGGATGCGTGGCTGGCCCAGCACCCGTCGAACCAGCTCGAGGCTTTTGTGCGATGGTTCGTCCGGAGGCTGATGACCGACCGGATATTCGCCCGCCTGCTGTATCGGGAACTGCTGGATGGAGACGAAGCCCGCATCGCCACCCTTTCACGCACGGTACTTCGGCAACCATTCCAATCGATCGTCGCTGCAGTGGAGCAAGGCAGAACGGACATATCTGCCAAGGAGGTCGCGTTGTCGCTGGTTGGCTTCGCGCTTGGACAGGTCCTGATCCTGCCCCTCGCCCCCGGCCTGACCGGAGACAGCGAGAGGTCCGAATCCGTGGATCAGGTGGCCTCTCAACTTCTCGCCCTGATCCAGTCCGCTTCGGTGGTGGGCTGACATGGATCGCAAGCACCGTGTGGCGAAGGCGATCGCCCTGTCGTTTCCTATCCTTCTCGCAAGCTGCGGCGGTGGGGACCAGACATCGCAATCGGCGGAACCTCCCGCCGTCAACCTGCCCGTGACGACTGCATCCCTGACGACATCCATGGACGGAACTGCCGCGAGCGGCACGGTCGAATCCGATGATCGCGTGCAACTCGTGGCCCGCGCCTCGGGCACTATCCGGGCACCCGACCTTTATGACGGCCAGCCCGTCAGGCGCGGGCAAATCCTTGCGACCATCGACGCGCGGCAGGCCGAGGCCGCTGTTCGGCGCGCCAGCGCCGCGCTGGATGCGGCGCTGGCCGAACAACGCAATGCGCATGGGGATGTCACGCGCGATGCACCGCTCGCCCAAAGCGGTGCCTTGGCGATGGATGCCTATCGCAAAGAACAGCTTCGAGACAGCGCGGCCGCCGCCGGAGTCACCCAGGCACAGGCGGCACTCACCGCTGCCCAGGTGGACCTCGCCTACACCTCGGTTGCCAGCCCTTTCGACGGTTTCGTCGTTTCCCGGCAAATCCGCGACGGAGACATGGTGATGCCAGGATCGCCGCTGGTGACGGTGGAGAGCCGTGGCCAATTGGTGTTCCGCTTTGCCGCGCCCCAGGCCAGTCTCGGGATGTTCGTGCCGGGAGCGGCGACTCCCGTGCTGCTCGACGGGCGCGAAGATCGCCCCGTAACCGGCAAGGTCCGGGGCGTCGTCCCCTCCGCGGACCCGGCTACCCGCCGCTACACGGTAGAGATCGTTCTTCCCGCCGATAGCGGAATCATGCCGGGCATGTTCGGTCGCGTCCGGCTCCCATCGGCGACGAATCACGGGGTCAGCGGAGATACCGTCGCGGTGCCTGCCGCCGCGATCACCGACCGCGGCGGGCTGACCGGGGTTTTCGTGGTGGGCCAGGACAAGCGTCTCACCTTCCGCTGGGTGCGGCCGGGTGACCGGCTGGGCGATCGGGTCACCGTAACCTCCGGCCTGTCGGCTGGTGAACGCATCCTCGCCCGTGTCGATCGGACCGTTCGGGACGGCGCACGCCTCGCCGGCGGAGCCACGCGATGACCGAGGCGCCGCTCAATTTAGCGGGCCGCCTTGCCAGGACATTCATCACCTCCAAGCTGACGACCGTCTTCCTGCTGGCCGCGCTGCTGCTCGGCGCGCTCGCCGTGTTGCTGACCCCGCGCGAGGAAAATCCCCAGATCGTGGTGCCCGGTGCGATGGTCACGGTCGCCCTGCCCGGCGCCACCGCCGAAGAGGTGGACCGGCTGGTGGTGGCACCGCTTGAAGGCGTGCTCAGCGAGATGACCGGGCTCGACCACAGTTACGGCACTGCCCAACCCGGCCTCGGCACGGTGCAGGTGCAGTTCAAGGTCGGCCAGCCGCCCGAGGATTCGCTGGTCAAGCTCTACAACCGGGTGATCGCCAACCGCGGCAGGCTTCCCGCCGATGCGGCTATCCCACTGATCCAGGCGGTCGATGCCGACGATGTGCCCATCGTTACCGTGACCCTCGCTTCCTCCGCCTATGACGACTTCGGCCTCAAGCGATTGGCGGATTCGATGGCTGAGCGCCTGCGCAGCACGCCGGGCGTTTCGGTGGTTTCCGTCTATGGCGGGCGCAACCGAGAGATTGATGTCGCGCTCGATCCGGTCCGATTGCAGTCCTTCTCGATCTCGCTCGCCGAGGCACGCGGAGCGCTGGGCGCCTCCGATGTGGGCCTCAACCTCTCTGGGCCGGCACGGGCGGGCCGACTGGAACGACTGCGCTACTCCGGCGAGCTGGGATCGGTGGCGGCGGTACGCGATCTCGTGATCGGGGTGCGCAATGGCCGCACGATCAAGATCGGAGATGTCGCAACCATCTCCGACGGCCCGCATGTCGAAATCACGCGCCTCAGCCGTTTCGGATTTGCGGCGGGCGACCCGCGCGCCAAGCTCGGTGAAGGCGAAATGCCCGCCGTCACCATCGCCATTGCAAAGAAGAAGGGTGAGAATGCGGTCACCGTGTCCGAAGCCGTGGCCAATCGGGTCGCGCGGATGCAGGCCAGCTTCATCCCGCGCGCGGTCCATGTCGTAACCACCCGCGACGACGGCCAGAAAGCCGACGAGGCCGTCAACGCGCTGATGGAGCATCTGGCGATCGCGCTGATTACCGTCAGCTTCATCATGCTGTTGTTCCTCGGCTGGCGCGAGGCGCTGATCGTGTCCGTCACCGTTCCGGTCATCTTCTCGATCACGCTCGGAGCGGACCTGCTCGGCGGGGTGACGATCAACCGCATCACCCTGTTCGCGCTTATCCTGGCGCTGGGCCTGCTCGTCGATGCCTCGATCGTCGTGATCGAGAACATCCACCGCCACTACCATCACGAGCGCTCCGACGCTTCGCAGGAGGATGTGACCGTCCTTGCCACCAACGAGATCGGCGGCGCCACCAATCTCGCGACATTTGCCGTGATGCTGGTGTTCGCGGCCCTGCTGCTCGTGACCGGCATGGCGGGCGATTATTTCTATCCCATCGCCTATAATGTGCCGATCGCGATGCTCGCGTCGATCATTGTCGCCTATATCGTCACGCCCTGGGCAGCGAACCGCTGGGTCAAGCGACCTGCCTCTACCGGCGGCATATTGGATGATGGAAGCGCGGAAGAGGCCGGTGCTCATGCGGAGCGCAAGCCCGACAAGTTGCGGGACGCCTATCTCTGGCTGATCCGACCGCTTCAGGAGCACTCAAAGGCACGTCGTGCCCTGATGATCGGCGCGGTCGTTGCCCTGCTCCTTTCGATCGCGCAAGGCGGCTGGCAGTTCATCCGCCCGGCGGGCGTCGGCGGGCCGGTGCCGCCGCTTGGGGTTGCCATGGGCTTCCTTCCCAAGGACAACAAGAACACCTTCAACATCGTGATCACCATGGCCGAAGCCAGCCCCGTAGAGAATACGGCCCGGATGGTTCACGAGATCGACGGCCTGCTTGCCGCCAATCCGCTGGTGGTGAACTACCAGAACTGGATCGGCCAGGCTGGGGTCCCGGATTTCAATGGATTGATGCAGGGAACGGCGGCTCGCACGGGTGAGAATGTCGCCGAAATCCGCGTCAACCTCCTGGACAAGCACCAGCGTTCGGAAAGCTCGATCACGTTCGTCCGCGAATTGCGTCTGAAGATCGAAGCCATTCGGACCCGCTATCCGGGCGCCCGGGTGAGACTGGTCGAGGATCCGCCGGGGCCACCGGTGCGTGCGACGGTGCTCGCCGAATTGCACGGCGAAGATCTCGTGGGCTTGCGCCGGCTGGCGAAGCAGGTGGAAGCCGAGTTCGCCAACACCTATGACATGGTCGATATCTCGAACAGCGAGCCTACCGACGTGTCGCAATGGCGCTTTGTTCCTGACCGCGAGAAAGCAGCGCTCTCCGGCGTATCAGCTGCCGATATTGCCGAGGTTCTGGGACTTGTCTATGATGGCCAGGTGGTCGGGCGTGCCCATATCGATCCAGAGCGCAACCCCGTTCCGATCCGCGCCTATGTGCCGCGCGCGGATCAGCCCGCCCCCGCACGGCTCGAAGGCCTCTACGTGACCAGCAGGGACGGCCGCCAGATACCGCTGGCCGAATTGGTCCGGCGCACACCATCGACCGCCGACAAGCCGGTCCAGCGCAAGGACAATGAGCGCGTGATCTTCATCGGAGGAGAACTTGCGCAGAGCGTGCCGGTCTATGCGGTGCTCGATCTCAACCGGCGCTTGTCGAGATTGCGCACCCCGGACGGGCAGCCGCTCGCCACCGGCAATCTCAGCCTCAGCGAAAAGGCACCTGACATCATCGACGGCTACCAACTGCTATGGAGCGGCGAAATGCGGATGACGCTCGATATCTACCGCGACATGCTGATGGCGCTCGGGGCGGCGCTGACGGCGATCTATTTCCTACTGGTTGCTTATTATCGCTCGTTCCTCACCCCGCTGATTGCCATGTCCGCAGTGCCTCTGGGGGTCATCGGCATCTTTCCGGGCCACTGGCTGCTGAAAACCGACTTTTCGGCGACCTCCATCGTGGGCATCATCGCACTGTCCGGCGTGGTGATCCGCAACTCGCTGCTCATCATCGACTTCATCCAGGATAACCAGAAACATGGCATGCCGCTGGCGGAGGCGGCGCGGATGGCCGGCGCGGTCCGCCTGCGGCCGATCCTGCTCACCACGCTTGCCATCGTGCTGGGCTCGGCGATCATGATCCCCGATCCCGTGTTCGGCGGCCTTGCGATCTCGCTGATCTTTGGCACGCTCGTCTCGACCGTGCTCACTGTCTTCGTGGTGCCGATCCTCTATGAGCGCCTCATGCGCGCATGAGGCTTCCGTCCCATGCCGCGGCCCTAGGAAAGACGTTTGCGACGCAGGCTGACGAGCACGAGGATCGCCGCGCGCCGGATCCCGGTAGCGGGGCTTCCAATTCGGCTTACGTCGCGTGGTCGATATGTTCCAGCAGCGCCGCTGGCGGCGCATGGTCCGGCCTTCTCGCAAGATTGCGATAATGCCACGCGGCCTCTTCAAGGATGGAATCCGCTTCGATCCGGGCGTCTTTGGGACGACTTGATCTCAGCCCGGCCAGTTCGGCGGGCGAAAGGCCGGCCCTGAGATCGCGCAGTGCTCAGCCGTTGGCGGGCTGTCGAATGCCCCGCGCGTCGTGAGGAGGGCGAGCCGATGGCCCACCCAGCCTCCCACAGCGGCGAGAAGCCCGGCGATCTCGGGCGAAATGCCCCCTGCCCCCCAGACCGTCGTGCCGACAGCACGGTGCCGGCTTTGGGTGGGGTCAAGGTTGGCAGCAAGTTCGGCCTGCCGCACTGTACCAAGCCGCTGCGCCATCGCGAGGGTGTCCATGCCCATCGTGCTGGCCTCGATGCGGGCGAGGACGCGGCGCTGGCATGCCCATTTTTTGGCGCCGTAGTGGTCTCGGCATAATTGCGCAGGACCGGATGCTGCGCCTTCGCCCGCCTGACCGCACAGGCATCGGCAACCGTGACGATTTCAAGATCGGCGCGCAGCACGGCGTTGGTGGGCAGGCCGAGCGTACGCTTCGCGAAGGCTCGGCCATCACGGCCCCGCCATCCCTCCTTCCCAGCCGCCGCCGAGCGCAAGGAACAGCCGAACGCGATCCGAGGCGATGGACGCATCCGAGGCCGCCAGCGCCGCTTCGGTTGTGGCAAGGCTTCGCTGCGTGTCGAGCAGTTCAAGACCCGTTCCAAGACCGCCCCGAGTCATCCGGGCCTGGAGCCCGAAAGCCCTCCGGCTCTCATCGCGCGCGACCCTGAGCTTGGCATTCTGGTCCAGATCGCGGGCATAGGTGCTGAGGACCGTCTCGGTTTCGCGGAGAGCTGCGAGGACGCTGCCGTCAAATGCCGCCAGCGTCGCGCGCGCCGCTGCATCGCTTTCCGCGATCCGCGCCCTGGCGACGCGTCGGTTCGGGAAGGACCACGAGATGAGCGGGCCGAAGCTGAACCGCAACGCCGAATCGTCGACCAGCCCACCCACGCTCCGCGAGGTCGTGCCGAGCGATGCGCCGAGGCTGACGCTCGGATAGAGGTCCGCCGTCGCCACTCCGATGCGCGCCGTCGCAGCCGCGAGCCGGCGTTCAGCTTCGCGGATGTCGGGCCGGCGCCGGATCAGCGCCATACCGTCGCCAATCGGCAGGGGGCGGTCGACGGAAGGGATGATCCGGCAGGTCGCGAGATTGGGCGGATAATCTTCGGGCGTCCGGCCGAGCAGCACGGCAAGACTGAATAGTGCAGCTTTGCGGCCTGCCTCGATCGGCGGCAGCGCTGCCTCGAGCTGAGCCAGAAGCGCGCGCGAGCGGGTAGCGTCGAGCGACGTGTAGAGGCCGGCGCGCACGCCTCTTTCGGTGAGGGCGAGGCTTTGCCGCTGCAGTTCGACCGAATGGCGGGCAACGGTCATCCGCGCGCCGGCCGCGCAGGCATCTCCATAGGCGCCGACCACTCCGGCCACGACCGTCGTGCGCGCAAGGTCATAGGCGGCGGCCTGCGCTTCCGCATCGGCCTGCGCGGCCTCGATCGTGCGCCGAATCCGGCCCACGACGTCGAGTTCATAGGATATGCCGACGCCGGCGTCGAATGTCGCATGGGTCCCGTTGGGCGAGCCGAGACCGAGATTGGACGGCTCGCCCACCGATACGCCGCCCGCCGTGGAAGTCTGGACGCCCGCGCCGGCCTCGACCTCCTGGACAATCGCGCGCGCGCGTTCGAGATTGGCCGCCGCGACCCTGAGGTCGGTGTTGGCCTCGATCGCTTCCTGGACGAGCGCATCGAGCTGGGGAATAGCGTAGAGGCGCCACCAGCGCTGGGGCAAGGGTTCAGCCGAATAGGCCGGCGATTTTCCTTCGGCAAAGCTCGCGGGCCGATCCGAGATGCCTGCGGGCAAGGGCGGCGCCCGATAGCTGGGGCCGACCGTGGCACAGCCAGCGAGCATCAGCGCGCCCATCAGTCCGAGCGGCCTTTTCGTTCCGACGCGCCCCATCGTCATTCGCTCCGGCCGGGGCCGAGCGCATTTTCCGCGCCATTGAGCGTCACGGTGACCGTCCGGCCCGCGATCAGATCGATGCCGGGCGGCACCTTGTCGATGGCGATCCGCACGGGGATGCGCTGGGCAAGACGGACCCAGCTGAAGGTGGGATTGACATTCGCGAGTAGCGTTCCGGACGCGGTCGTCCGTTCGCGATCGTCAATGCCCGCCGATCGGCCTTCAACATGGCCAGAAAGCGGCCTATCCTCGCCCATTACCCGGATCGTGACGCGGACGCCGGGGCGGATGTGCGAAAGCTTCGTCTCCTCGAAATAGCCGGCAACGTAGTAGCTGTCGGAATCGACCAGCGTCATCACGGGCTGCCCGGCGGCGGCATAGGCGCCGGGGCGGAGCGAGAAATTGGTGACGATGCCGTTGACCGGCGCACGCACCTCGGCGCGCGCCAGATTGATGCGGGCGAGATCGCGATCAGCGATCGCCTGGGCATAGCGTGCGCGGGCCTCCTCGGCGGTGGAGCGGCGGTCGTCACGTTGCTGTCCCGAGACGATATCAGAGAGGGCCTGATAGCGGCGGTTCTCCCGTTCGGCGGCGTTCAACGTTGCCCGTGCCGTGGCGACAGCGGCCTCGGCCTGCTCAGCGGCATTGCGCAGCCGAACATGGTCGATGGTAAACAGGATGTCGCCGCGCCTGACCACCTGGTTGTCGCGAACGTGGACCTGCTCGACCCGGCCCGACACGTCTGCCGCGAGCGGGACCACATCCGCCCTGATCTTCCCGTCGCGCGTCTGTGGCGCGTAGGTGTAGTAATTATAGAGGTGCCAGAAGACGAACACGCCCGCACCCACCACCAGCAGGGTGAGCAGGGGCTTGAGCAGGCGGAGGAGGGTATCGCGATCTAGGGTCATGGCGGGCACTTCAGGATGCGGTGACAAGGCGTAGAGCCAGAAAGGCGGTGCCGGTCAGGATGAGGAACAGGGCGGTGTCGAACAGCGGGCGCTGCCAGACGAGGCGGTAGAAGCTGATGGACTCGAGCACCCGCGACAGCAGCAGGCGCATCGCGAAGCCGAGGATCGCGCAGAGGAGCAGCGGCGAAACGAACACGCCCGCGATGTCGATTTCGCCGATCATGTCGCCGGTACCCAGGCCGGCGCGCGCTCGAACAGGGCGATGCGCAGACCCGCTAAGGCATGAATGGCGCGGTCGGGGCGAGCGCCGGGCGAACCATCTCCCGGCCAGAGCGCATCAAGTGCTTCGTCGATGAGCGCGAGCAGACGGGACGACGGCTGCGGCTTGTCGAACTCGCTGCGGAGTTGATCGAGAACCCGATCCGTCGCCTGCCGCCCATCGGCGGGAAGCGCGTTGCCCATCGAGCGCAGGTCGGCGACGTTCGCGCCGACCCGCAGCCGGATGAGCAGGCCGGCGCTCCGCTCGATTTGCCCGGCTGCGGCAAGGCGCGCCGTCACCACCGAAATGCGGTCGAGCGCCCGCTGGACATAGCTGTCCCGCAACCGTCGGCTGGGCGACCGGCTCAGCCGCGCGATCTCGCGCGCTTCGATGCGGAGGACGCGCTGAAGCTGATGCTGCACGCCCCAGGTACGGAACAGGCCGGCGCCGAGAATGGCGGTGAATATGCCCAGCATGCTGGCGACGCTCGCCTCGACGAAGGTTCCGAAATCGGGCGGCGAATAATGGCCCTGGAGATTGATGTTGCTGAGCCCGAAGGCGAGGATTAGCGTCGCCATCGGATTGACGGCCGCCCAGACGCCCAGCGGCAGCATGAACAGGCCCATCATCAACGCAAAGGTCGAGAAATCGGCGGCGAGCGGGAGCAGGCCATAGCACAGGATCCCCGCCAGCAGGGTCGCTAGCAGGGCGAAACGCGCGAACATTCCGATCGCTCGGCCCGGCTCGTCGCCGCCACCGAAAAAGGCCAGCGTTACGGTGCCCAGCAGAACCGCGTTCGCGCCCTGATGCCAGCCCGTCGCATACCAGAGCCCGCAGAGGAGGGCGTAGGTTACGAGGATTCCCGCCGCGATCCGGGCAGCGTGATCAATGTCGGGGTTGAGCGGAAACGCCCGCGTCTCGCTGACTGTTCGCGCGAGCGCGGGCGCAAGCTTCGCCTTTCCGCTCAACGCCGCCTCGATCCGCGAAACCTCGCTCCAGAGCGTCAGCATTTCCGTCAGCATGTCGGCCAGCGCATCATGAACGAGTTGCTGCCACGCGCGCGCGTCACTGGCATCGAGCGGAAGCGAGCGCACGGCATCGGCCAGATCGGGTGGCGGTTCCGTACCGGCATCGAGATGGGCCCTGGCCGTGGCGAGAGAGGGTCGGAGGGCCAAGCGCTCCGCTTCGCCAAGGCCCGCGATGCGGCTGCCGATCGCGGAAAGGAGCGGGACCATGCGCAGCAGGCGTTGCTGGATCGCGAGCGCGTGCCGCAGGTCATCGCGATGGATCGTCGGATCGTAGCGCAGCGCACCGGTCAGCTGTGACAGGGATGTGATGTCGGCCAGCGTCTTTAGCCGGTCATGCTCTCCTTGGGCGTCCGCCTCATGGCCATCAAGGACATCCTTCGCCCAGGTCTCGATGCTGGGCAGCCAGCGATGCAGGCGCGCGCGTAGCGCACCTTCAAGAGAACGCGGAGCGATCACGCCGTCAACGAGGGTCGTCGCGAGGATGCCGAGGGTGATTTCGCTGACCCGCGCCACAACGGTATCGAACATGATCTCCGGATGATCCACGCCGGCGACGGCCACCAGCATGAGCGTGATCGCGAAAAGCTGGAAGCCGTAGCTGCGCGGCGTGCGGTCGAGGAAAGAAATACCGAACGCCAGGGTTGCCACGATTCCCGACGCCGCGATCAGCAGCAGCGGCGCGCTCGCAAACAGCGCGACCATGGCAAGCGTGACGAAGCCGGCGCAGAAAGTTCCGGTGAAGCGATAGACGGCCTTCGACCGGATCGCCCCGCTCATGGAGTTCATGCAGACGCAGCAGGTGACAAGTGCCCAGTAAGGATTGGGCAGGCCGATCCGCACCGCTATCGCGAATGCGATCATGCCCGCGACGAACAGCTTAACAGAGAAGATCAGCTGATCGGCGCTGACTTTCATCGGCCCGTCCGCGCCTGCTGCAGGAACTGACCGATCCGTTCCTCGAACAAACGCAGCGTGCGCGTCGTCGTTTCGATGTCCTGCGAAGGAAGATCACCAAGGAGATCGTCGCGGAGCCGCGTGACCGCCTTTTCCATCTTCTTCGCAAGGTCACGACCTTTCGGCATGACATGGATCGTCTTGATGCGCCGGTCGTCGGGAGAATCGCGCCGCTCAAGCAGGTTGGCGGCTTCGGCCTGGTCGAGAATGCGCACCATGCCGCCCGGATTGACCCCGACTTCCTCGGCCAGCGCGTTCTGCCTGACACCCTTGTCTCCATGACGGGACGCCAGAATGAGCGCCGAAATGAGCGATGCGGGAAGTCCGAAGTCGGCGAGTGCGAGACTGACTGCCTGAACCCATACACGCCGGATCTCCTTCACGAAATGGACCTCGATCCCGAGATCGTCGATAATCGCCCAATCCTTCAGGTTCCGATACAGCCGGTCGGTCTTCTCGACGAGCAGGATCCCGATATCGGGATCGCGGTGGAGATGGCGCAGCATCTCGCCGAAGGCGGTGCGCTCGGCCTTCTTCGCCGTCTCGACGTCCACATGTGTGCTGGCGACGATTATCCCGTTGAGCGCCGCATAATCCTCGAGGAGTTTCATCTGCGCGGGAATCGAATAGCCCTCCCGCTCCTGGTCCGGTGTCGACACCCGTGTATACAGAACTGCCTTTCTGGCGCCGGAGCTGTGGTCAGTCTTCGTCTTAGTCCGCTTATATCGATTTCCGGGATTCCTCGGTCTCGCCAACGCTATCGCTCCTGCTTCATTACCCTCGGGAGCCGAGGCCTATAGGCACCGATTTCGATTCATGTCCGTAACATTTTTCGTCTATGATATTGAATCTGTGGGACTCGCTTCGGACAAAGCCACATCCCTCAGCGTAGCTTGTGGACGGTGCAGCCGCGCGCAGCCTTGAAATTCAATCCCAGATAGAATATATCCCCCGATCTAGGGAGATATTTATGCCAAACGCTTTCACGACCCGCGAGGTAGCCGAACTGGCCGACGTGTCCGTGCGCGCCATCGACAAGGCGATCGAAGAGAATGTTCTGATCGGCATCCGCAGCGTGATGTCACGCGGCAAGCTGCGACGGATGCTGCCGCTTCACGCGGTGCCATACGCCGCGATCGTAAAGCGCCTGCCTATGACCCTCGGGCGGATCGAGAAGAGGAACTTGGCGCGAGCGCTCGCTTCCCGCTCCCCTGCCCTCATGACGAGCGAAGCGCTCGAGATCGCACCCGCCGTATCGGTGGATGTTCCTCGCCTGGTCGACCGTGATCTTGCGGAGCGGGCAGCAAACTATGCGCGGGCGCGCGATGTCCATATCGAGGAGAACCCGGACATCCTCGGTGGCACGCCGGTCATCAAGGGAACGCGTCTCAGCGTCTACGCCATCCGCGGCCGGCTGGACGGTGGCGAGAGCATCGATGCAATCGTCGACGACTATCCGAGCCTGAGTCGCGAAGCGGTTACCACAGCGCTGCTCTATGCCCGTACTCACCCACTCGTCGGGCGTCCGGGTGGGCGGCCCTGGAAGAAGGCTGCTTGAGACTCTTCATCGACGAGTGCCTCTCGCCCGCGCTCGCCCGACATCTCAATCAATCCGGTGCGCATGATGCCCTGCATCCGCGCGACTATGGGCGTCTGGGCGAGCGCGACGCAGAAGTGCTCGCCCGTTGCCTCACCGAGGATCGGGTGATCGTCACCGAGAATGCCGCCGACTTCCGTAAGCTCGTGGCGCGCGAAGATATCCATCCAGGCTTGATCATTCTGCCCAACGTCACCCGCGACGCATCGCTGGCGCTGCTGCTTGCCGCCATCGCCTATCTCAAAACGCTCGGATCTCCCTCGGACGTGATCGTGAACCATGTCCTGGAGATCGACGTCGATGGGTCGGTCCGTCTCTATCCGCTTCCCTGATTTGGTTGGTCGCTTCCCGCTGCAAACCAGTGCACCGCTCCGCGCTTAGCGGCACAACGACATCCTAAACCAAACGACAGAGAACCGATTTGTCATCCCGTTTTCAGAGCGATTCCAGACTCGATTATATTCACCGAGCAAAACGTCACACCAGACGCGACATTCTTGCCGGATAATATAACCGAGGCAAATGATGGTCCGCTGACAGCTTCATGGGGAGCAATCCACACTTATCGGCACCAGACTGCCGGATGCGGTACGTCAGTGCCCTCCCCATTGCGCGACCGAGAGCGTGTCGTCATTCTCGCCACAGACCGATTTCCTGCTCTGGCGCATCATCAGACATTGGTGAGGCCCACCAGAGATCGATCAGGGGATGCATATCGCAAGTTACGCCGGTACAATTGAACCTGGACTCGAAGGTGCTACACGCTCGACATGGCGAGTGATGAACCCTTTGAGTTCGGTGCTACGAAAGTACCCGGAGCCATGCCTTGAGTATATGCCTAACGAAGTCACGCTGCATCGGCAAATGCGGCGCGGTATCGCTCGACCATTTTTCGAGATTCTATTGAAGGAATTCTGAAAAAGTTCGATACGTGTCCAATTTGGGTCACCAAAATCCTCTCCCAGAGGGTTCCAGATAGTGCCGGGAACGGCGGAAATCTGCGGTTTTTTGTGGTACAGGTATCCCATGCGGAGCGGTCTCGGACCACCGGATACTACCATGCTGATGGTATGTCTGATGGTAGCGCGGCCCTCCCCTAGCCGGAGATACCATCGTGGCACTCACCTTTGCCGCCATCAAGAACGCCAAGGGCCGGGAAAAGCCCTATAAACTGACCGATAGCGACGGCCTGTTCCTCTATGTGACGCCCAATGGCGGGCGCTACTGGCGGATGAACTATCGCCACCTCGGCAAGCAGAAGACGCTCGCGTTCGGCGTCTATCCCGACACCGGACTTGCTGAGGCCCGCGAGCAACGCGACGCCGCCCGCAAGGTGCTGGCGAAGGGCGACGACCCCAGCGAAAAGGCCAAGCTGGATCGGCTTGCCGCCACCATCGCCGCCGCCAACAGCTTCAAGGCGGTCGCCGACGAGTGGCTGGCGAAGGCCGAGCGCGAAGGCCGCTCGACGGTCACGATGAAGAAGCTGCGCTGGCTGCTGGACTTCATCAATGCGTCGATCGGCAAGCGTCCAGTCGCCGCCATCACCGCGCAGGAGCTTTTGACCATGCTCCGCAAGATGGAGGGCAAGGGCAAGTATGAGACGGCCAAGCGGCTGCGCAGCACATGCAGCTCCGCTACGCCATCGCCACCGCCCGCGCGGAGCGTGACGTGGCGGCAGACCTGCGCGGCGCGCTGATCGCACCCCAGCCGGTCCACCGTGCCGCGATCACCAGCGCCGACGACGCGGGCGGGCTGTTGCGCGCGATCGAGGCGTTTGCGGGCTTCGCCAACACCAAGGCGGCGCTACAATTGCTCCCGCACGTCTTCGTCCGCCCGGGCGAGCTACGCCACGCCGAATGGGCGGACTTCGACTTCGACAAGGCATTGTGGACGATCCCGCCGCACAAGACCAAGATGCGGCGCGCGCATACCGTTCCCCTCTCCCGGCAGGCGCTGGCGATCCTCGGTACCATCGAGCATGATGCCGACTACAGCCGCTACCTGTTCCCGTCGCTGCGTTCGGTCGATCGGCCCATGTCGGAGAATACCATCAACGCCGCCCTGCGCCGGATGGGCTTCGCGCAGGACGAGATGACCGGCCACGGCTTCCGCGCGATGGCGGCGACGCTGCTCAACGAGATGGGCCTGTGGCATCCCGATGCGATCGAGCGCCAACTGGCCCATTGTGACAATAATGCCGTGCGCCGCGCCTACACGCGCGGCGAGTATTGGGACGAGCGGGTGCGCATGATGCAGCACTGGTCCGACCATCTCGATGTCTTACGAAACGGACAGACCGTCGTGACCGGCAGGTTCGGCAACGCGAACAGGAAAGCCGCCTGATCCAAAGCCATCCGTGTCGCCGTACCCTCGTCATCAGCAGAGAGAGTACGGCGACGCCGTGCGTCAGGCGTTTCCCTCATCGCGATAGCCAGCCGGGTCGGCGATCCAGCGGTTGACCGCTGACTCGCGCCAGCCGGCACCGTGAGTACTGATCGACAACTGACGAGGGAACGTGCCGTCTGCGATCTTGCGGTAGAGCGTCGATCGGGACAGTCCGGTGCGGGAAAGTACGGTCCTTAAGCGAATAATGCGATCCAGGTTCTGCATGTCGGTGTTTCCAGATGACGTGTGGCGCTGACAAGAAGGAAGGATCGGCGGCACGGCCGTCGAAGACAAGGAACCCCTTGGGCGCTGTTGGGCTATGTTGAGTGCGACGGGTCGGGTGACCGGCGGGGATCGGCGGCAATAGGCAGCTACCGGCGGCAATCGGCGGACGATCGTCTTGCGCGTGGTCAGCGAAACTTTCGTCTCACCTTGTGCCAGAACGACGCCGTAAAGCACCCGCCATCAAGCGCATCCGCTGGCGTTTGATCGTCGTCAGGTCGAGTCGTTCATGGGCCGAGCCTTTCACAAGGACGCCCGCGCAGTGGTGATGAAGCGCGCAGATGGTCGGACTGAATGGGATATGTTGTCAAGCGGGAGCGTCGCCCCCTGCTGCTGGCGCTTACGCCGCCGTGGCTATTCCGGTGTAAATGCATTACATCGTCATGCAGAAAGGAAACGAAGATGCCGAGCAACGCGCTGGTCCAGACCCGGATCGACGGGACCGTGAAAGAGGAGGCCGCCGCCGTGCTGGCGGCGATGGGACTTACCGTGTCGGATGCGGTACGCCTGATGTTGACCCGCGTCGCCCGCGACAAGGCGCTGCCGTTCGAGCCGCTGGTGCCGAACGCCAAGACCATCGCGGCGATGCGCGAGGCGCGCGAAGGGAAGGTCAAGCGCGTCGGCACGATGGCGGCGCTGATGGCCGACCTCGATGCGGACGATTGAGCGCACCGGCCAGTTCAAGCGCGATTACAAGCGGGAGAAGAAGGGGCAGCATCGTGTCACGCTCGACGCCGACCTGTTCCCGGTGATCGAGACGCTGGCGAAAGACGATCCGCTGGAGCCGCGCCACCGCGACCATGCGCTGACCGGCGACTGGCGCGATCATCGCGACTGCCACGTCAAGCCTGACCTCGTACTGATCTACCGGAAGCCTGAGAACGACACCCTGCAACTCGTGCGTCTTGGATCACACGCCGAGTTGGGCTGGTAGCCGCTGCAACCTGATCCCCATTACGCCCCAGCAGGCGGGGTGCCGACCACTTCTCCTTCCATGTTGAACGCCCGCTTGCCCCGGCGCTGCCACAGGGTCAGCGCAGTGGCGCGATCCGCGCGGCGCAACTGGTCGGCAATGGTGAGGAACGCGCCGTACATCGCAGCGCGATCATCGTCGGTGAGATCGACCAGTCCGGCCTTCACGACGAGGCCGCCGAGTTCGATCAGGTGGCGCGTGCGTTCGCGCCGTTTGACTTGCCAGTCGCGCATGTCGGTTCGGGCCTTTCCTGCCTCAAGCCGATGCCGCGCCACCGTCGCGCGGTAGAGCGCCGCCCGGCTGACGTTGAGGTGCCGGCGCAGGCTGGCGCTGCCGGCTGCGAAAGAAGGCCGCGCCCGCCGCACGCCACGCCTCCTTCGTCACGTCGTCCTTGACCGCAGCGGCGTGAAGCAGCGCACCCGCAAGCAGGTCGGCGTCGAGCGCGTCGGCACCGGTCACCGCGACCAGTTCGCCGAGCTGGCGCACGCGGCGATCCTTCAGTTGGCGCGCCTTGTCGGCAAGGGCTTTCAGTTCCGAGTCATAGTCACGCGGTTTGCGCATCGCCGTCTCCATTGTCGATGTGGTGCGACGATGATAATGGAGCGATGGCCTTGGCGCAGTAGAGACGGCGGGACGGACTGGCACCACCCGATCCCTTCCCGGATTTTATCAGGAAGGGCGCGCTTATACGTCGTTCCGACGTGCGCTTTGTTCCAGTAGATTGATGATCGCTATGGCGATCTACCATTTCAGCGTGCAGGTCATCAGCCGGTCGAGCGGGCGCAGCGCCGTTGCCGCCGCCGCGTACCGCGCCGGCGACCTGCTCCACGACGAGCGGCTGGACCGCGACCACGACTTCCGCGCCAAGGCAGGCGTCGAACATAGCGAAATCCTGCTGCCCGAGAACGCGCCGGACGCGTGGCGTGACCGCGAACGGCTGTGGAACGACGTCGAGGCGTTCGAGAAGCGCAAGGACGCGCAGCTTGCCCGCGAGGTGGAGTTCGCCATTCCCCGCGAGATGACCAAGGCGGACGGGATCGCGCTGGCGCGTGATTTCGCCGCTTCGGAGTTCGTCGCGCGCGGCATGATCGCCGACCTCAACGTGCATTGGGACATGGGCGCGGACGGCCGGCCCAAGCCGCACGCGCATGTCATGCTGACGATGCGCGAGGCCGGGCCGGACGGGTTCGGGCAGAAGGTGCGCGACTGGAACCGCAGCGAGCTTGTCGAGCAATGGCGCGAACGCTGGGCGGAACACGTCAATCAGCGGCTTGCCGAACTCGATATCGACACTCGTATCGATCACCGCAGTCTGGCGGCGCAGGGGATCGACCTCGAACCGCAGGACAAGATCGGCCCGGCTGCATCGCGGATGGGCGCGCGCGACCTCGAATCCGAGCGTCTAGAGGAGCATCGCGCCATCGCGCGGCGGAACGGTGAGTGCATCATCGCCGAGCCGCGCGTCGCGCTCGACGCGATTACCCACCAGCAGGCGACGTTCACCCGCCGCGATCTGGCGATATTCGTCCACCGACACAGCGACGGACAGGCACAGTTCGACGCGGCGATGGCGGCGGTGCGGGCCTCGCCCGATCTGGTCGCGCTCGGCAAGGACGGGTGCGGCGACGAGCGCTTCACCAGCCGCGAGATGATCGAGACCGAGCAGCGGATGCGACGCGCGGCCGAGATGATGGCCGAGCGCGACCGACACCATGTCGGCGACCGCGATCGGGAGGCGGCACTGGCGAACGCGGCGGCGCGCGGGCTGGACCTGTCGGGCGAGCAGCGTGCGGCGTTCGACCACGCCACCGGCAGGCGCGACCTCGGTGTGGTCGTCGGCTATGCCGGCACGGGCAAGAGCGCGATGCTGGGCGTCGCGCGTGAGGCATGGGAGCGCGCCGGCTTTACGGTGCACGGCGCGGCCCTGTCCGGCATCGCGGCCGAAGGGCTGGAGAACGGCTCCGGCATCGCGTCGCGCACGCTCGCCAGTCTCGAACATGGCTGGGCGCAGGGGCGCGACCCGCTTACCGCCCGCGACGTGCTGGTGATCGACGAGGCCGGCATGGTCGGCACCCGCCAGATGGAGCGCGTGCTGTCCCATGCTGCCGAGGCTGGCGCGAAGGTGGTGCTGGTCGGCGACCCGCAGCAATTGCAGTCGATCGAGGCGGGCGCGGCGTTCCGCGCGATCCACTCCGCCCAAGGCGGCGTCGAGATCACCGAGGTTCGCCGCCAGCGCGCCGACTGGCAGCGGGACGCCACCCGCCACCTCGCCACCGGCCGCACCGGGCAGGCTATCGCCGCCTATGCCGAGCACGACATGGTCCATACCGCCGACACGCGCGAGGCGGCGCGGGGCGAACTGGTCGAGCGCTGGGACCGCGAGCGCCGCGCCAGCCCGGACGTGACCCGGATCATCCTCACCCACACCAATGCCGAGGTGCGCGACCTCAACGAGACCGCTCGCGGGCTGATGCGGCAGGCGGGTGAACTCGGCGCCGACGTGTCCCTTACCGTGACGCGCGGTGCGCGCGACTTCGCCAGCGGCGACCGGGTGATGTTCCTGCGCAACGAGCGCGGGCTGGGCGTGAAGAACGGTACGCTAGGCACGATCGAGCAAGTCGATGGCAAGGCGATGACGGTTCGCACCGACACCAGCCATGCGGTGTCGTTCGACCTGAAGGACTATGCCGACCTCGACCACGGCTATGCCGCCACGATCCACAAGGCGCAGGGCATGACCGTGGATCGAGCCCATGTCCTCGCCACGCCGGGAATGGACGCGCACGGCGCCTACGTTGCGCTGTCGCGTCACCGCGACGGCGTGGACCTCCATTATGGTCGTGACGAGTTCGCCGATCAGGGGCGGCTCACCCGCACGCTGTCGCGCGAGCGCGGCAAGGACATGGCGAGCGACCATGCCCCGTCCGACCCTGCCCGCGCCTTTGCCGAGCGACGCGGGATCGGGGTGCGGGAGCGCATCGCGGAGGTGGTGCGCAAGGTGGTGCCGGAGAGGGTGCGCGCGATCTTCGACGGGCTGGATCTTGGTGGCGCACGGCGAGGCGAACGAGCGCCGCAGCGCGACCCGGTTTCGCCCGACCGGCCCGACCGCGCCCCCGGCATGTTCGATGGCTTCCGGCCCAACGCTCCTGCGATCGATCCCGCACAGGCCGCGCGTGTCCAGCGCGATCGGGCACACGGCCAGGTGGTCGAACGCCACGCCCGCGCTGTATCTGCCATCTGGTCGATGCACGACAAGGACCTGCCCGTCCTGCCGCACCAGACCGCCGAACTCGACAAGGCGCGCGAGGCGATGAACACCACCGCCCTGGGCGCGGCGAGGGACATGGAGGAAGCGTTTCGTCGCGACGGTTCGCTGGTCGCGGAAGCGGCGGGTGGCAGGCCGCAACGCGCACTACAGGCACTGCAACTCGAACGGGAAATCAGGACCGATCCTGACCGTCGCGCCGATCGCTTCGTCGCCGAATGGCGCGGCCACGATCGTGCGGCCGATGCGGCGCACGAGTCCGGCGACCGCGAGGGCTACCGCGAGCACCGCGGTGCGATGGGCCGGATGACCAAGCAGCTCGAACGCGACCCGCAACTGGAATCGGTGCTGCGCGGACGCGACTGCCGCGACCTCGGGCTGGAGATCGAGACAGGCGGACGGCTCGCGCACGACCTTGCCGCAAGCATCGGTTTCGGCCGCGAGCGCGACCGGGGACTCGAACGATAAGGAGAGAATGCGATGGATGACGACACCCCCACCCGCAGCGCCGCGGAAGCGTTCGACGCGATGAGCGAACGGCTGGCGCTGCTGACCCGCGCCGTTCAGGGGCTGGCGGCGGAAAAGGAGCGTGCGCCCGACTACACCGAGACGCTGGGGCAGATTGCCGTCCGGCTCGACCAGCATCGCGACGCGATCAATACCCTTGCCAAGCGGCCGGCGATGACACTCACGGTCACCACCATCGCCGAGCAGATCGTGGAGGCGGCCAACGAAGACCGCAAGGCGGATGCGATGACGATCCGCGACGCCCGCGACGGACTGGATGCGGCGACCGCGGAAATCGCTCGCCTGTCACGAACCGCACGCACGGCGGACGAGCAGACGCGACACGTCCGATGGCTGGTCGGCTACGCCGTTGCCGGCACGATCCTCGCCATGATGATCGTGCCCGGCATGGTGGCACGCAGCCTCCCGGCCGGCTGGTTGCTTCCAGAGCGCATGACTGCCCGCATGCTGCGGCTCGACCGCTGGCAGGCTGGCGAACGGCTACTGGCGACCGCCGATCCTGAGCGCTGGCAGGGCGTCGTGGCCGCCGACCGCATCGTGCAGGATAACCGCGACGCCATCATAGCGTGTCGAACAGCAGCCGCCAAATTGCGCAAATCGCCTCGGCTGGTGACGTGTCCGATCAGGATCGGTACCGATCATCCGTATACACAACTACCATAAACGCGATATGAATCGCACGCTTAGGCGCACCGATAAATGATTCTGTTTCAATGCCTCGCCGCGTCCGCTGCAACTATGCCAAGATACATTTTATTGCCCAGTTCGGACAGTCACTCGACATCCATGACTGGCGACACGACCACCTCCTGCAAGGCGGATAACATGGCGACCTTGTAAAACAACGGAATAATTGTAAAATCGCCCTACATGTCTTGGTATTCGATTCACAATTTACAATGTCAAATAGGGATATTGCACGATGTATCGTTTTTCAGCAATTGCTAGATATTTACCATTAGTATTTGCCATCGCACTTCTCTCGGTGGGGATATACTTATATTTTCGAATTCCACATATAAATGACCTTTACAACGCCATAAATAACGACTCCAGACCACGAAAACCAGAAAACTCATTCTTGTTTATTCTCTCGATGCCAGTATTGCTTTTTATTTACGGAACATACGTGGCTTTCAGGATAACAGCGACGCAGGACTCTGTAGATTGGCGATTTTCATCAGGCAGAGGCTTTGCGATTGCGCTCATCGTCTATGTTATCATATTTTCCATTAGTTTAAGTCGCTATTATCAAATCTGTAATTATTATAATATAAGAATTCTATGAATGCTAACATTCATTAAGCCTTCTTTGACCTTTGAATGCTATCAATTCAGATTGAGTCAGGAAATGAATAGTTAGCGTTTGCGATAGCGGCAGCAGTCTTAATGACTCAGCGACTTGTCTATTATTATCTGGCCAAGCCCCGGAAAACGATATACCAATTCTTTCCAAGATTGACTTATCAGGAATATATACCACCGCAGCTGTCGCAATACGATTCTGATCCGGGTCTTTGAGAGAAGCGTTTCGCGACATTAGTAGGCATAAGGGCCTCAAGCCCGCCCACGCTACTTTAACAAGCGACGCCCTCAATCCAATTTTATCGTAAAGCCTTTGTTCCTGTAACGCTCCCGTATCGAATCCGGACGCCTGTTTTGGATAGCCACTTAGTTGGTAAGCCGAACGAAGAAGGCTTGGCGAGCTGTGAAAAAGCACTAGAGACGACCCAACGATTACTCGGCGCTTAGCAGCCAAGAAGAGATACTGAGCGCACGCTGACGCACAGAATCCGACAACTCTGATCGTTGCATGGTGTGAATGTAAGACGTCCGCTAGTCGAATTGCAGGCAAGGCCTGCCCCCCGAACTAGTTACCTCTAGAGTAAAGCCGTATAAGTTTTGACTTTCTATCTGGCGTATAAGTTTATTGACAGAATTGCTTGTTATTTCTCCCCGCAGAAACAGATTAGGGGGTCTACTCTGCTGCGCCCTTACGACATATTCACTCTTTGGCGTTTGCAAGTATGCATCGCTTAAAGGGAGCATATTGAGATCCAAATTTTTCTAAAGGCTGCAGGTCGACGCAAAAAGCGTCGACCTGCCTTTGCGAGGAATGCCGAGTGCTTACTGGAGCACGACGCGATCGATTGCTCCAGCAAGCCCATACATTGCTTGCGACGCCCCCCAGCCGTACGTAGCCGACCAACCGGGTGACCCAACGGTGAGAGCACCGTTTTGGAAATCTGGCGTAGCCCCCGCTCCGACTTTGAAGTCGCCCGAGATTCCACCTGACCAACCGGTCAGATAACCGTTGATATCATTTGTGTACCCCCCAGCAACTCCGGGGGTGCCAACACCTGCATCGACGAAAACGCTTAATCCCGAGTCGGCTCCATAGGCTACCGACGCTCCAATCAGAAGACCATCCCCACCCACGTTCAGCGTCCCAAAGTACCCGCCGTCGTACGCGTTGCTAGGGTCAGGACTCGTTGATCACAGCCAGAAGATGACGGTTGCAGCGAGCGCGATGGCGGAGAGGAAGACGGTCGGGCACCGATCGTAGCGGGTGGCGACGCGGCGCCAGTCCTTCAGGCGTCCGAA
>NZ_JAVSCQ010000015.1:0-82831 GCF_040560405.1 Facivitalis istanbulensis | reverse complement strand
TGGACTTGCCCCGTTTAAAAGGAGAGGCATTTGCTCAGCATGACGCGGTTCGTTCGAACTGAGCTGGACTGATGTAGTCGAGCGCGGAGTGGCGCCGGACCGGATTGTAGAAGCCGTCGATATAGCGGGCAATGGCCTGCTTGGCCTGGGCACGGGTGTAGAAGACGGTTCGCCAGACGAGTTCGGATTTGATGGTCTTGAAGAACGTCTCGACCATGGCGTTGTCGTAACAGTTTCCCTTTCCCGACATGGAGATACGGATGCCATGGCGGCACAGCTCGGCCTGGTAGTCCACGGAACAATATTGGCTGCCGCGGTCCGAAGGATGGATGAGCCCTTCGGGCGGACGTCGCATGACCAGGGCCTTGCGCAGAGCGGCCAGCGCCAGGTCGCGGTGCAGCCGGTCGCTGACAGCCCAGCCGACGACGCGGCGGGAGAAGAGGTCGAGGACCACGGCCAGGTAGAGCCATCCCTCCCGCGTCCAGACGTACGAGATATCGACGCCCCACTTCTGGTTGGGGGCGGTCGCGGTGAAATCCTGGTCGATGATGTTCGGTGCGACCGGCCAGGCGTGCTCGCTGTCGGTCGTGCGCTTGAACCGCCGTTTCAGCCGCGCGCGCAGGCCGTTCTCGCGCATCAGCCGTGCCGTGCGACGACGCCCGATGGCGAAGCCATCATCCTGCAGCTCGCGCGTCATGCGTGGGCTGCCATAGGTGCCGTTCGACAGCGCGAACGCCGAGCGGACGTGCGCCAGCATCACCATGTCATCGCGCTGGCGCCGGCTGGCTGGGCGATCCTTCCAGGCAAAGTAGCCGTTGTAGCCGTTAGCGTCCGCGGTCGTGGTGTAATTTCCCGGTGTAGATGATGGCCCGCCGGAGACGGGTCTTCCGAGCCGACATTATCTACCTCGTCGCTGTCGCGCGGCGCAGTGAATCGGTTCCTACATGTTCGCGACGACGCGCGAACTTCTGCAGGGTTTCGATAGTCTCGGAGGGGGGCATGTCTTTGCGTCGGTTAGGTATTGCTCAGATGTGAGATCGCACGGCGACCCTTAGTCCACCGCTGCGGCGAGCGCATTGACAGCGCGAGCGGCTTCCTGCTCGTTGAGGCTCGCAAAGCCAATTCGGAGGCCCCGCGGGGCCTTGTCGTCGGCCATGAACGACCGCGATCCTGCAAACCGCAATTCCAGTGTCTGGGCACGCTGTTCGATCTTATCCATGTCGCGGCCCGGAAAGCGCAACCAGAAGGCCAGGCCGCCATTGGGGAGGTCGAACCGCACCGTGTCGGCAAAGGCCTCGCGCAGGCGCTGGGCGAAGCTCAGGCGGCGCTCCGCGTAGATTTGACGCACCTTGCGGGCATGGCGGCGCAGTTCACCGCTCGAAATAAGTTCCGCCGTCGCCTTTTCGGTGATGATGTTGCCCATGCCGTCCGTCAGCGAGATGCCGTGCGCGAGGCTGCGCATCAGCGCGGTCGGCCCGACGACATAGCCGATCCGCAAAGCCGGTAGCAGCAGCTTGGACAGCGAGCCGACATAGATCACCTGTTCGGGCGCATAGGCCGCCATCGGCAGCAGCGGCTGCGAGGCGAAGTGGAATTCGTGATCGTAATCATCTTCAATGATCGCGAAGCCGAATTGCCGGGCGAGATCGAGCAGCCGCAACCGCCGCATCGGCCGCAGCGTAACGGTGGTCGGGAACTGGTGATGCGGGGTCAGGAACAGCGCGCGGATACGGTGCTGTCGGCACAAGGCCTCGACCGCCGCCACGTCGATGCCTTCGTCATCCAGCGGCACGGCATGCACGCGCGCGCCGAGCATCGTGAAGGCGGCGACGGCGGGCTCATAGGTCAGCGCCTCGACCATCACATGGTCGCCGGGCCGCAGCAGCGCCTGCGCGCTCAGGAAGATGCCGTTCTGGCTGCCGCGCGTGATGCAGACGTGATCCGCCGTCACGTTCAGTCCGCGCTGGCTGCGCAGCATTTCGGCGACGCTCTCGCGCAATTCGGGCAGGCCGAGCGGATCGCGATAGAGGAAGGTGTTGGACACGGCCTTCGCCCGCACCGCGTCGCGATAGGTGTTGGCGAGGATGTCAGCGGGGAACAGCCGCCCGTCCGGCGCGCCCTCGTCGAGCTTGAGTCCTGTGCCGGCCGCGAGGGCCAGCGGGCGCTCGGGTGGCGGCAGGATGTGATAGTCGACGCGGTCGGTGTCGGGCGCGCGCGCCAGCCGGCCGGGCTTGCGCATCGCGTCGGGATAGATCGGCGCGACCAACGTGCCGCGCGTGCCCGCAGAACTGAGCCAGCCCTGCGCGATCAGTTCCTCATAGGCCAGTACCACCGTCTTGCGGTTGACCCCGATATCGGCGGCTAGCTCGCGGCTGCTCGGCAGATAGGTGCCGGGCGCAAGCCGGCCACTCTCGATATCGCGGATGATCGCCGCGATGATCTGCATATAGGCAGGCGTCTGCTTGGAGGGATCGACGGTCTGGCCAAAGGTGAGGGGGAGGCGGCGGAGCATTGGTCCTCGGATGTGTCGGCATTGCAATCTGAAAGAGGCCAAAGTCTAGCGCTCGGGCTACGCTCAGGCAATCCGGGTTGGACCCGATGGCGCTGCGATCTTGGCCATTTCGGAATGGCGTGATAGCCGTCAGTGTGGCGGCATGAACACTGCCGCACAGCCGTCCGTCGCCAACCCAGTGAGCCAGTTCCAGCGCTTTTCCGAAGAGGACGTTCGCGCGCTGATCGCGGAATTCCCGCTGGCCTGGGTCTCGACGCCGGGCGGGACGATCGGCCTCGCCAGCCAACTGCCGCTGGTGGGGGAATATGATGTGGCCGGGCGGCTCGTCGCGTTGATCGGGCACCTTCCGCGCGCCAATCCGCTGGCCGATGCATTGGCCTCGCAAGCGCGTGCCACGATCCTGTTCAGCGGGCCAAGCGGCTATGTCTCGCCCGAACATGCCGGGCGGCGCGACTGGGCTCCGACATGGAATTACGCGCAAGCCAAGGTCGAGGCCGATGTCGAAATCTCCGCGGACCTGACCGCTTTGTCGCTCGACGTGCTGATCGATGCGTGTGAGGGCGGGCGCGCGAACCCATGGACCGTCGGAGAGATTGCCGCGCGCTATCAGGGCATGGCGGCCGCGATCATCGGCTTCCGCGCGACGGTCACGGCGCTGCAGGGCCGCTTCAAGCTCGGTCAGGACGAGCGCCCGGACACGTTGCGCCATATCCTCGCGACGCATCCGGACCCCGTTCTGGTCCGCTGGATGCGCCGCTTCAATCGCGAGGCCTGAGGCCGCTCACTTGCCTTCCTGGAACCATTGTCTCGGTAGGGCGCGCTGGCGCGGATACACCTCGTCGAGCGTGCCGGCGTCGTAGATCCGGCCGTTCTTCATGACCTGGCTGATGGCGCGGGTATTGCGCACGTCCGCCAGCGGATCCTTCGAGAGGATCAGCAGGTCGGCATATTTCCCCGGCTCCAGGCTGCCGATATAGGCGGCGCGGCCGATCTGCTCGGCGCTTTCGATCGTGGCGGCGCGCAGCACCTCGGCGGGCGTCGCGCCGCCGGTGGCATAGGCCTCCATCTCGAAATGACAGCCCAGCCCCTGCACCGTGCCGTGGCTGCCGATGCCGACCAGCCCGCCGGCATGGCGGATGGCGAGCGCGTCGGCGGCGAAGCGGTTCCAGGTCTGGTCGATCGGCGGCACCCATTTGCGGTCGCGCGAGCGTGTTTCGAGGATGCCGCGCGGAATGAAGTGGCGCAGCTTGGCGTCGTTCAGCAGATCGCCCGCGATGATGAAATTGCTGAGCGGCGGCGTGCCCCCGTACAGCACGTCGAGCGTCGGCGAATAGCCGATCCGCGTCTGGCCGTAGAGCGTCAGCACGTCCTTGCGCAGCGGCGTGATTGGCATGTTGTGCTCGTTGCCGGCAAAGCCGTCGAGCGCATGGCTGAGGTTGAGGTTGAAGTCGCTGGCGCCTTCGGTCGTCGCCATCATGCCGAGTTCGGCGGTGGCCATCACCATGTATTGCCGCTGCGTGCGGTTGCCGACCATGTACGCCTTGATGTTGCGCGTGCGATAATGGTCGCGGTAGCGGGTCAGCACGTTGCGCGCATCATCCAGCGAGTTGATCCCCGCGTTGGAGAACACGCCTGGCCCCGTCGAATAGGCGCGCGGGCCGATCATCAGCCCGGCGTCGATCATGTCCTGATAGCCGAACACGTCGATCGTGAAGGGCTGCACTTCCAGCCCCGAGGTGACGCCATAGGCGAGATTGGCGAGGAAATCCCAGTGGCTGGGATCGAGGATCTGGCGGCGCGTCTCGAACCAATGGGCGTGGGTATCGACGAAGCCGGGCACGATCCACTGGCCGCTCACGTCGCGGATCGCGGCACCTGCTGGCACCGCGACGCTGCCGCTCGCGCCGACCGCGACGATGCGGTTGCCGGTGACGACGACATCGGCGTTGGCGATCACCTCGCCGCCGCGCTCGGTGATGGCGGTGCCGCCGCGCAGCACGACGGTGCCGCCGGGCACGTCGCGCGGGAGTTCGACCGGGGCCTCGACGCTGGTGGCGCGCGCCTCGACGGAACCCGCCTTCGAGGTCGCGGCGAGATCGGTTGGCAGGGTGCGCAGCGTCGAGCCGACCGACCACAGCACGCTCTTCCCGTCGTGGCTCCAGTCGAGATAGTCCGCGCCGACCGCCGTCACCTTGGCGACCGCGACGGGGGCATGGCCGAGGTCCATCTTCTGCGGCTCGCCCGCCAGCACCGGCGGCACATCGACGAGGTAGAGCTGCGAGGCGGCCTTCACCAGCATTCGGCTGCCGTCCGGGCTGAGCCGTGCGTGCTCCGGCGGGACGGGCAGGTTGGCGAAATAGCGATTGCCGTTGAGGACGGTGAGCGAGGCCTCCTTGCGCCTGCCCACGCCATCGGGCGCGATCGACCAGATATCGCTTCCGGCCATGAAGCGCAGGCGCTTGCCTTCGCCGTCATAATCGAGCGCACGGGCGGCGGTCGCGCTGGTGACGACGCGCGGGGTGCCACCGCCGAGCGGCAGCGTCAGGATATCGGTGGCGAGCGCGCCGCCCTGTTCGCTGAGCAGGTTGAGGCGCTCGCTCTGGCTGGCGCGCAGCACCGCGACGCTGCGGCCGTCGGGCGAGACGACCGGCTCGGTGTAGAAAGCGGGGGTAGTGGTGAGCTTACGCGGCTTGCCGCCGCCCGCAGGCACCGACCAGAGCCCGCCACCGGCCTGCGCGTCCCACGTGATGTAGACGAGGGCGCGGCCGTTCGGCGTCCAACTTGGCTGGAACGCCATGCCCTCGACCCCGCCGACCGCGACCGGCCGGCCGTCGCCCGCCAGCACCTGCACATAGAGCTTGCCAAGCGCAGCGAACGCCACCTGCTTGCCATCGGGTGAGAGGCGCGGGGCCTGGATGATGCGGACGCGCACCGGCCCGGTCTCGTCAGGCACGGCGACGCGGGTGTTCTTGCCGATCGCCATTTCGACGGTCGCGGTGAAGGGGAGCGGCGTGCGTGCACCGTCCGCGAGGGTCACGCGCGTGATCTTGCCGTCGATCGCCGTCAGGATCGCCTTGTCGCCGGGCAGGAAGGCGACGCGCGGCACGAGATCGTTGTAGAAACCGCTGATCTGCGTGTCGTGATCGATCGGCGCGGTCAGCAGCCGGTCCTCGCCGGTCGTGAGATCGCGCAGACGCAGCGTCGTGTCCGCGCCGTTGCGGGCACCATAGACCAGCTTGGTCCCGTCATGCGACAGCGCAGGCCGCATCGCCGCGCCCGGCGCGGCCGAGATGATCTTGTCCTCGGCGCCGGTGGAAAGATCGCGCCGCACGATCTCCCAATGCGGTAGCGGACGTTCGGACCAGAGCGATCCGGCTTTCCGCGAATAATAGAGATACTCGCCATCCGGCGAGGCGACCGCGCCGAGCACGTTGATGCGATCGTCGCCGCGCTCGGTGCCGGTGGGCTTGGCGTTCGTCACCTTAACGCCGGTGCCGCCGCGCACGTCATAGGCGTAGAGTTCGAAGGCGAGCGTCGAGTGGACCGTCTGCGAGACATAGACGAAGCGCCCGTCCGGCGACCAGGCCGGCGAGGTGTAGAGCGCCGGGCCGGTATCGTTGGAAAGCTTGCGCGCCTCGTTGCCATCGGCATTGGCGACCCAGAGGTTATTCGATCCCGCCCGGTCCGAGATAAAGGCGATGCGCTTGCCATCGGGCGAGAAGACCGGCTGGGTCTCGAACGCTTGGCCCGTCAGCAGCGGCCGCGCCGTGCCCCCGGCGATATCGAGCGCATAGATATCGCCGAGCAGGTCGAACAGGATCGTCTTCCCGTCCGGCGATACGTCGAGCGCCATCCAGGTGACCTCAGACGTGTCGAAGTGCAGCCGCTCCGTGGGCTGGAGCGGGAGGGCCGGCGTCTGGCCGAGCGCCGGGCCGCTCCCGAGTGCAAGCGCGATGGCGAGAAGAGAGCAGCGGGCGGCCCGGATCATGGTCGTATGTCCTCTTAGAATTTGACGCGCGTGCCAATGGTCATGAACCGGCCGACCGTGTCGTAGAAGGGCGAGAACGCCGAGGCGATCGGCGGATCGCGGTCGAACAGGTTGGAGACGTTGGCATAGACCTCCAGTCCGGGGCCGTGGCTGACCGGGATCTTCACGCTCACCTGAAGATCGACATAGGTATAGGTCGGCACGCGGTTGTTGGTGATGTTCTGGTTGCGGTTGTAGAAGCCCGGCGAGATGTAGCGCAGCCGCACCAGCCCGGCGAACGTGCGGTCGCCATAGCCGATGCTGCCGTTGACCCGCCACGACGGCATCCCGTTCACGAATGCATAGCTGGTGTTGTCGACATATTCGATGCGGGTGATGCCGTCATAGGTCGTCAGGCTGTTCACCCAGGTGCCGATGACGCGGAAGTTCATCCGCCGCGTGTCGCTCAGCGCCATCGTATAGCCGATCTCGCCGTCGATTCCGTTGGTCTTGTACTGCGACAGGTTCACCGAGTTGGATTTCACGCTCAGCAGGTTGCCGCCCGCATCGCGGAACACGCGCCCGCACAGGTCCAGATTGCCCGCGCGGCAGCGGTTGACGAGATCTTGCGCGCTGACGCTGGTTATGACGTTGTTGATGGTGATGTCGAAATAGTCGAGCGAGGCGGTCAGCCCGCGCAGCGGCGAGGTGGTGATCCCTGCCGTCCAGGTATCGGCCTTTTCGGGCGTCAGATAGGGGTTGCCGCCGCCGTTGACGAGCGTGTTCACCGTTACGGTGCGACCGTTCACGATATCGGTCACGTTGACGTAGCTGATCGTCTGGGTGGAATAGAGTTCGCTCAGCGAAGGCGCACGGATGTCGCGCGAGCGGGTGACACGGCCGACCACGCCGGGGAAGAATTCGTTGGTCGCGCCCAGCTTCCAGGACCAGATACCGCCGCTGTTGCGATAGTCCGAATAGCGCACCGCACCGTTGAATTCGAGGTTACGCAGCAGCGGCAGGCCCTTCGCCAGCGGCACGAGCAGTTCAGCGAAACCTTCCTTCACCGAGTCCTTGCCGTAGAGCGAACCGAACTGGAAGGTGGTGAAGGCCGCCGCCTGATCGAGCGCACCCGCCGTCGAGGTCGTGCCTTCCCACCGCGCTTCCGCGCCGATCGCGACGGAGACCGGGCCGGCCCACAGCGAGAAGGGCTCGCCGCGCAGGCTGAGGCCGGCGGTGTCGAGCGTGGTCTTTGCGCGCGAGCTCGGCGTGCCCGTGACGTAGGCGGTCGCGGCGGCCGATGGCGCGCCATTGCCGAACAGGTTTATCGGCACGCAATTGGTCGACGGATTGGTCAGCGCGATGCGGCAGATCGGCTGGCCGGTTGTCGGGCTGATGACCGAATTCACCGCGTTCGCAAAATTCTGCGTCATGCGGAAGCCGGGCGTGTCGATGTTGTTCCTGGATTCGCCGTGGCTGTAATAGGCGCTGTAGCGAAGCTTGCCGCCGAAGGCCTTGCCGTCGAGCGCGAGCGTGCCCTGGATCGCGGGGCGGCGCACGTTGATCGTCGAATAGGCGAAATCGGAGTTGTAGCGCCCCATCGTGAAGCTGGTCTGCCCGGCGGCGGCCAACTGCGCCTTGATCTCGGGCCGCAGGAAGGCGTTGTCGCTGCGGATAGTGATGGTGCCGCGATTGTGATCGCCGAACCAGGTGTAGTTGCCCCAATAGCGCGAGTAACGCACTTCGGCGGTGAGCTTCAGATCGTCGGCGAGGTCGTAGGTGAGGCGCGCCATGCCCGCGACGCGCTTCTGGGGCGTGATGAGCGGGCTGCGATCGTCGTCGGACGGGGCCTCGCCGCCGATCATGTTGGTGCCGACCACCGTGCCGAGGTTCGGGGTGCGCAAAGTGCCGTCCGGGTTGAAGCTCTGGTTGCGCAACACGCCCGAGGTGATGATGCCGCCGACCAGCGCATTGGCATAGCCGACATTGGGGGTCAGCGTCGTCGAGCCGTCGGCATTGGCGATCGATGCCCAGCGGCCGGTGTTGGCGCGCGCGGTCTTCTGCATCAGGCCGTCATTGTCGAAATATTCGCCGCCGATCAGGAAATGCCCGCGGCCGCCGGCGAAGTTGAAGCCGGCCGCCGCCTCGAAGCGGTGCTGC
The DNA here is from genome assembly GCF_040560405.1 of Facivitalis istanbulensis. NCBI lineage: Bacteria > Pseudomonadati > Pseudomonadota > Alphaproteobacteria > Sphingomonadales > Sphingomonadaceae > Facivitalis > Facivitalis istanbulensis. The sequence continues at coordinate 74,192 of NZ_JAVSCQ010000015.1, read as the reverse complement.
GCGGCGTCGCCATAGGTCGAGATGCCGGTCTCCGCGCCGAGCTTCACGCCGGTCAGCGTATCGTCGAGGCGGATGTTGACGACGCCCGCGACCGCGCCCGATCCCCACGCCGCCGATGCGCCGCCGGTCACGATATCGATGTTCTTGACCAGCACCGAAGGCACCGTGCTCAGGTCGTTGTCGCTCGAGAAGCGGCGACCGTCGAGCAGCACCAGCGTGCGCGTCGCGCCGAGGCCGCGCAGATCGACCGGGAAGCGGCCCGCTTGCGCGTTGGTGCCCGAGGTCTGCGGCGACTGGCCCGCCTTGAACTGCGGCAGGTCGGCGAGCGCCGCGCCGACGTTCGCGCGGCTGCCCACGCTCAGATCCTCCGCGCTGACGCGGGTGAGCGGGGTGGGCGACTCGAAGCCGGGCCGGTCGATGCGCGAGCCCGAGACGATGATGTCCTGCTGCGGCTCCTCGGCGGCGGGGGGCTTGGATTGGGCCGACGCGGGCGGCGTGCTCTGCGCGAAGGCGGGCGCCGCGCCAAGGATGAGGGCACCGCCGGCCAGCCAGCGCGCGTAACAGGACTTCGTGGCCGTGAATTGCATGATAACCCCCTTGGAAAGCTCCCTCGACCGCCCGTGCAGGCGTGCCGCCCATGACCGTGCGGCTTGGTGCCGTTGCGTGTCATCGAACAGCAATCTTTGGGTCCAAGCCGGTTCCGGAAACCTCCAATTCGTCAATCGGCCACGGGTCCAACCGAACGCGCGGTCGAACGTGGCCGATCGGCCACATGGCGCGTGTCGTTCAGGCGCTGCTGAGCAGGAGGCTGGTCTCGCTGTTGAGGATGCCGTCGATCGAGCGGATCTCGCGCAGGATGCGGTCGAACGATTGGAGATCCTCCGCCGTGATCTCCGCGATCAGATCCCAGGTGCCGTTAGTGGTGTGCAGCGCGCGCAGTTCAGGGAAGCTGCGCAACTCGCGGATGATCGCCGAGGTCGAGCGGCCCGTCACCTCGATCATCGTTACCGCCCGCAGGCCGCTGCCGCCGCCCGGCTCCTGCACGCGCACGGTGAAGCCGAGGATCGCGCCGCTCGCCAGCATCCGGTCGAGCCGCACCTGCACCGTCGCGCGCGAGACGCCCAGCACGGAGGCGATCTTGGCAATCGGCGCGCGCCCGTCGCCGCGCAGGATGGCGATGATCCGGCGATCGAGCTGGTCGAGGTCGAGCATGGCGAAATGCTCAAACACGATGCGCATTTTGTCAAACCTGATCCTCGAGAATGCGCAGGATGAGAATTTCGCATGGCAATTCGTCGCTCATACTTTGCGGCGAGCGAATTGAGGGAGCACGCGAAATGACGAGATTCATTGGAGTGGAAAGCCTCGCGGCGATCGTGCGCGAGACCGGCATCGATACCTTCCTGCGCGGTCTGGCCGATTATATCGAGGCCGATTTCCTGCGCTGGCCGCAATTCCACAAGGTGCCGCGCCACGCCAGCCACGGCGAGGTCGGCGTGGTCGAGCTGATGCCGATCGCCGATGACCGGCTGTTCGGCTTCAAATACGTCAACGGCCATCCCTCGAACGGGCGGCACAACTTGCTGACCGTCGCGGCGTTCGGCGTGCTGTCCGACATGGCGACCGGCTATCCGCGCCTGATGAGCGAGATGACGCTGCTCACAGCGCTGCGCACCGCGGCCACCTCGGCACTGGTCGCGCGGCGGCTGGCGCGGCCCGACAGTCGGGTGATGGCGATGATCGGCCTCGGCGCGCAGTCCGATTTTCAGGCGCTCGCGTTCCGCGCCTTGCTCGGCATCGAGCGGCTGCGGGTCTATGATATCGATCCGGCATCGACTGCCAAGTTCGTGCGCAACATGGGCGCGCAGGGCTTTCAGATCGAGGTGTGCAGCACCGGGCAGGATGCGGTGATCGGATCGGACATCATCACCACCGCGACCGCCGACAAGCGCAACGCGACGATCCTGTCGTCCAACATGGTCGGCGCCGGTGTGCACATCAACGCGATTGGCGGCGACTGCCCGGGCAAGACCGAGTTGCAGCGCGATATCCTCGCCCGCGCCCGCGTCTTCGTCGAATTGGAAGAGCAGACCCGTATCGAGGGCGAGTTGCAGCAGATGCCCGCCAACTTCCCAGTCACAGAGATTTGGCAGGTGTTGGCAGGCCTCGCCGAGGGGCGGACCGACGCGGCGCAGATCACGTTGTTCGATTCGGTCGGCTTCGCGCTCGAAGATTTCTCGGCGCTGCGCTATCTCGACGATCTGGCGAGGGGCACGGCCCACGCGGCCGAGATCGACCTCATCGCCGAGCCCGCCATGCCGGTCGATCTGTTCGGTCTGCTGGAAGGTGAGCGCGAGCCGGAGCCGCGAATGGCCGCCTGAGAGCGGCGGTTGGTCCCCCATGCGGGACAAATCTTGGAGGTGTTGCCGTGTCGAAACCGCTGGGTAGGCTGGGCCATGGATGATCGCGAAAACACCGGCCCGTCGCTGACACGGCGCACCTTCATGGCGACGCCTGCCGCCTTCGCCGCGACGGAGGCCTTCGCCGTGCCCGGTGCGGGGAAGGGGACCAAGGGTAGCGAGATCATGGCGATGGGGGCGACCGATCTCGCCGCCGCGCTGCGCCGTCGCGACCTGTCGAGCCGGGAGGTGATGGCGGCGCATATCGCCCAGACCGACCGGCTCAACCCGCGCTTCAACGCGATCGTCTCGCGCGTTGCGCCCGAGCAGTTGTTGAAAGCGGCGGCGGCTTGTGACGAGGATGCGGCGGCGGGGCGCTTCCACGGCCCGCTCCACGGCTTCCCGCACGCGGTGAAGGACACTGCGCCCACCAAGGGCATCCGTACCACGCAGGGCTCGCCGATCCTGCGCGACAATATCCCGACCGCGGATTCGCTGGTGGTGTCGCGGATGCGCGGCGCAGGCGCGATCTTCGTCGGAAAGAGCAACGTGCCGGAGTTTGCGCTGGGCTCGCACAGCTTCAACACCGTGTTCGGCGTGACGCGCAACGCCTGGGATCCGGCCGTATCTGCGGGCGGCAGCACCGGTGGCGGCGCGGTGGCGCTGGCGCTGCGAATGGTGCCGCTGGCCGATGGCAGCGATTTCGGCGGATCGCTGCGCAATCCACCGGGATGGAACAACGTGTTCGGCCTGCGCCCGTCGTTCGGGCGGGTGCCCTCCGTGCCGTCGAGCGACGTGTTCGGCCAGACCTTCGCGACCTCGGGCGCGCTAGGGCGGCATGTGCGCGACGTTGCCCTGCTGCTGTCGGTACAGGCCGGGTCGGACCCGCGCGCGCCGTTCTCGCTGCCTGATGATCCGACGCGTTTCGCTGGGTCACTCGACCGCGATTTCAAGGGCGGACGGATCGGCTGGTTGGGCGATCTGCAAGGCGCGCTCGCGACCGAGCAGGGCGTGATGGAAACCTGCACCAAGGCGCTCTCCGCGTTCCGCAATATAGGAATGGCGGTTGAGGAGGCGAAGCTGTCGCTCACCGCCGAGGAGATGTGGCGGACCGCGCGCACGCTGCGCTTCTGGTCGGTCGGTGCGGACCTGATCGGCTTCTACGACGATCCAGCGAAGCGCGCCTTGCTCAAGCCCGAGGCGATCTACGAGATCGAGGGGTATCTCAAGCTCACCGGTCGGCAGGTGGCGGAGGCTTCGGAGGGGCGGACGCGCATCTATCAGGCGTTCCGGCAACTGTTCGAGCGATACGATTTCGTGGTGCTGCCGAGCGCACAGGTCTTCCCGTTCGACGCTTCGCTTCGCTGGCCGCGTGAGATCGCGGGGAAGCCGATGGACAGTTATCACCGCTGGATGGAGGTGACGATGCCGGCGACGATGGCGGGCCTGCCAGCGCTGGCGGTTCCGGCCGGGTTCGGCGGCGCCAGGAAGCTGCCGATCGGGCTCCAGATCCTTGGACCCAATCATGCCGATCTGGCGGTGCTGCAGGTCGGCCATGCCTATGAGCAGGCCTGGCCCTGGATCGCGAAGGCGCTGCCGGACGCTCTGAAGGCCTGAACGACTTTAACGGGGGACCGCACATGATCGATCGGCGGCATTTTCTCGGCGGCGGCGCTGCGGCGCTCGCGCTGTTCCGGCCGCTGACGGCATGGGCCACCGATGGCCTTGAAGTGGCGCTCATCAACGCGACGGTATGGACAGGCAGGGGCCTGCCCACGCCGGGCGCGGTCGGGCTGATCGGCGAGCGGATCGCGCTGGTCGGCGCGGGCGCCGTGAAGGCCGCAATCACCAAGCGGACGCGCGTTGTCGACCTGAAGGGCGCGTTCCTGATGCCGGCCTTCGCCGACAATCACACCCATTTCCTGATCGGCTCCGACAAGCTCGGCCAGGCTGATCTGCTGAGTGCGACCTCGCGCGAGGATTTCGCCGGGCGAATCGCCGCATGGTCGCGTGCCAATCCGGGCAAATGGGTGCTCGGCGGCAGCTGGGACGAGCAGCGACTAGGCGGCGAATTGCCGACGCGCGCGTGGATCGACGCCGCCACCGGCGACACGCCCGTCGCGGTGCCGCGCACCGATCTGCACACGTACCTGCTCAACAGCGCGGCGCTGAAACTGGCGGGCATCACCCGCGACACGCCCGATCCGGCCGGCGGCGTGATCGTGCGGGACGCGAAGGGCGAGCCGACCGGCATCGTCAAGGACAATGCCAAGCATCTGGTCGAGCGCGTCTTTCCGCCGCAGACGGCGGAGGAGGCGATGGCCTCGGTGAGGCGCGGCATCGCCCATGCGCTGTCGAAGGGGATCGCGCAGGTCCATGTGCCGGATATCAACTGGGGCAGCTTCCACGCCATCCGTGGCCTGCGCGCCAAGGGGCCGACCGATATCCGCTTCTACTGCTTCGTGCCGATCGCCGATCGCGAAAAACTGCTCGATATCATCCGCGCCGAGGGGAAGGGCGACGACTGGGTGCGCTGGGGCGGCGTCAAGGCGCTGGCGGACGGTTCGCTCGGCTCGCGCACGGCGGTGTTCAAGCAGGATTATGCCGATGCGCCGGGGCAGCGCGGGGTGCGGGTCATCAGCCTTGCCGATCTGCGCCGTTGGATTCCCGAATGCGACAAGGCCGGGCTGCATGTGGCGACGCACGCGATCGGCGATCTCGCCAATGACGATGTGCTCGACGTCTATGCCGCGATCGAGCGCGCCAACGGCAAGCGCGACCGCCGCTTCCGCATCGAGCACGCCCAGCACGTGACGCCAAGCTCGATCCCACGTTTCGCGCAGGAGAAGGTGATCGCCTCGGTCCAGCCCTATCACGCGATCGACGACGGGCGCTGGGCGGTCAAGCGGATCGGGGACGCGCGGCTGAACGGCACCTATGCATTCGGCTCATTGATGACGTCGGGCGCGCGGGTGACGTTCGGATCGGACTGGCCGGTCGCGCCGATCGATCCGCTGCTGGGGCTGCAGGCGGCGGTGACGCGCGAGACGATCGACGGGGCGAACCCGCATGGCTGGCTGCCGGACCAGAAGGTGTCGGTCGCGGCGGCGCTGACCGCCTATACCAGCGCGAACGCCTATGCCGGCTTCATGGAAGACCGGGTGGGGCTGATCGCGCCGGGATATTATGCCGACCTGACCTGTCTCGACGCCAATCCCTTCACGATCGATGTCGAGCGGCTGAAGGACATGACGGTGCTCAAGACCTTTGTTGGTGGAAAAGAGCGTTCCTTCGCCTGACCGGCTTGCGCCCAAGTCCAAGTTCCACGGACCGCCGGTCTGCTGCCGACCAGATCGAGCCGCTTCACTTCGCGACAGCGCCCGATCATGCCACCGATGACGGCATCGTTATCCTACGGGAATGGTTTGAGAAAACCATGGGGCGGTTGATCTGAAACCAACACGCAATGCAGCATGGAGTGATCTTCCCCCCGCTGAGTGGCCGAGAGACTATGATATTCTGGACCACGAAAGGGACATTGAATGCCGAGCAGGAAGCACAAGCCGGAAGAGATTATCGGCAAGCTGCGTGAAGTTTAGATCGTGTTGGCGCGGGGGCCTCGACTGCCGAGGCGTGCCGGCGGATCGCGGTCAGCGAGCAGACCTATTATCGGTGGCGCAAGGAATATGGCGGCCTGAAGACGGATCAGGCACGGCGGATGAAGGATCTGGAGAAGGAGAACCAGCGGCTGCGCCGGGCGATCTCGGATCTGACGCTGGACAAGCTGATCTTGCAGGAGGCCGCAAAGGGAAACTTCCGAGCCCCGCGCGTCGGCGGCGCTGCATTGATCGAGTACGACGGGATCTGCCAGTCCGGGTATCCGAGCGACGGATATGTCGGGTGCTGGGGCAGCATCGATCGACACAGCGCAAGGTAGCGCGCGGGGCAGATGACGAACAGGCACTGACCAAGGACATCATCGCGCTGGCAAAGCAATATGGTCGCTACGGCTATCGCCGGGTGACGGCGTTGCTGTACCATGCGGGGTGGGCGGTGAACCATAAACGTGTCGAGCGGATATGGCGGCGCGAGGGGCTGAAGGTGCCGCCGCGCCAGCCAGAACGCGGGCGTCTATGGCTTAACGACGGATCGTGCATCCGCTTGCGGCCCGAATATCCGGGGCATGTCTGGGCCTATGACTTCGTCGAGGGGCGCACGCACGACGGCCGCAAGTTCCGCATCCTCACCATCATCGATGAGGCCAGCAGGGAATGCCTGGCGCTCATCGTTGCGCGGCAACTCAGGCACGAGGATGTTCTGGCGGCCCTGGCCGACCTGTTCGTCCTGCGCGGCCCGCCAGCACATATACGGTCCGACAATGGCAGCGAATTCATCGCGACTGCCGTCCAGAAATGGCTGGGGCAGATCGGCGTAAAGACGCTCTACATCGCGCCGGGATCACCATGGGAGAATGGCTATAACGAAAGCTTCAACGGGTCGCTTCGCGACGAACTGCTCAACGGCGAGATCTTCTACAGCCTCGCCGAGGCCAGGGTGCTGATCGAGGCCTGGCGGCGGCACTACAACACCGTTCGCCCTCACAGCAGCCTGGGCTACCGACCGCCGGCCCCGGAAACGGCGACATCGCCATATCCGGCCTCCGGTTCCGCTTCGCTCTACCACCGTCCAGATATGGCGGCGATGAGCTTAATCCACTAACAAACCAATCGGTCCACTCGGCGGCGGCAGATCAGTAAGGGAGAAATGCAGGATCGGGCGTTGTCGGTGCGCACGCCCATGCCCTGGCCCCAGTCGTACTTTCTTCGCGGACCTGCCTCTACCGCAGCCGTTCTATCGCCTGGGCCAGGGCAACATAGAGCTTGCCCATGTCCGACGACAGCAATGTCACGCCCAGTGGCGAGCCGTCGCGCTGTGCCAGCACCGCACGCAGCATCGCCTCGAAATCATGGATATAGCGGTTCACATGCTCGCGGAATTTGGGATCCTCGTCATAGAGATCCGCGATTTCGCGTGCCTGGCTGATATCGAGGATGCGGACCGCGCGCCGGGTGAATACGCCGCGATCGCCCTTCAGATAGGCTGCCCAGGCGCTGTCGGTGACATCAGGGGCGTAGATCTTGGCGATGTCGATCGACGCCGAGTTGAGCGATTCGACCAGGAGCGAGGCGCGCCGTGCGAAGCTGTCGCGATCGGCGTCCTCGCGTTCGGTGCGCGCTTCCTCGATCCGGCTTTCGACAATGGCGGTCTTCTCCGCGATCACATCCGCCTGTCGCGCCAGCCTTTCCGTCGCGCGGGTTGCCGCCTCGACCGCATTCTGGGTCGCGTCGATGATGGCGTGGACCTGGCGCTCCACCGTATCGCCGGTCGCGCGGCGCATCGCCTCGGCGCTGGCCTGTTCGAGGATCGTCGCGGCCTGGGGAATGACCTCGGCCAGTGTCTCTCGCGCGCGGTCCGCTGCGGTCGCCGCGGTTTCGCGAACGCGCAGCAGGGCATCGACCAGCTTTGGCGCGGCGTCGTCGGCGAACCGGTGCGAGCGTTCGATCGTCTCGTCGACCATCATGCCCAGCGCATCGGCCTTGGCGCGTCCGCTCGACAGGGTCTCGATCAGCAGGGTGGACAGGGTTTCCAGCGTCGAGCGCTGTTCGGTGATGACCTCGGCGATCGCCGCGATCGCCTCGTGCGTGCTTTCGGCCGCGGTCACCAGCGCCAGCAATTCGGGCTTGGTCTGAACGATGATCTCATGGCTGTTGAGGATACGCTGATCGAGCCGCGACAAGGCCTCGGGCAGCGTCTCGTCCATCTCGCGCGCGGCGGCGTCGAGCGCGATCAGCAGCGTTTCGGTGGTGCCGATCACTCGGTTGGCCATCGTCTCGCCGGCCTCGAGCGCGCCGGTCATCGCATCGGCCGATCCGCCGAGCGCGCTGATCGAGGCGGCCAGCATCTGAGCCTTTTCGGTGCCAGCGCTATGAAGCGTCGTGATACGCTGTTCGACGCGCTCCAGTTCGGTGTCGAGCGTGTCGATGATTGATTCGCCGGCCACGCGCTGGGCATCCAGTTCGGCGGTCAGGCGGGTGATCGCGCCGTCGACGGTGGCGATCCGCTCGGCCAGCGCGTCGGCGCTTTCGCGGGCGGCGCTGTCGAGCGCCGCCTGATTGGCGCCGACCATCGCGAGCATTGCGTCACCCTGGGCGGCGATGCCCTGGCGCGACTGATCGATGGCCTCGGCGGTGCGGTCGAGCAGTGCGTCGATCGTATCCGACACGGTCGCGGTAACGCGCTCCAGATGCGTGGACGCGGCGCGGCTGGTCGTTTCCATCTGCTCGATATGATGGGCCAGCCGCTGGGCGGCCCCGCTGGCGATCGTGTCGGCATCCTGTCCGCGCCGACCGAGCGCGACGAACTGCGCGTCTAACGCGGCGGCATGGCGTTCGGCCGAGCGGGCTGCCTCCGCCATCCGGTCACCGGCCTCCGCCACTTCATCGGCCGCGCGGGGAAGGGCGTCGAGCAACTGGGTCATGTTGGCCTGGCTGGTCGCGGCGATCTCGGCCAGCGTCCGGCCATGCGCTTCCACCATCTGGACGTCGTCGGCCAGATCGCGCGCGATGGTGTTGAAGCGGGTTTCGGCCATCTGCGTCATTTCGGCGAGCATCACCGACTGGGCCGACAGATCGTCGCGATGGGCGGCCAGCGCCCGGCCGATCGCTTCGACCGCCTGTTCGAGCGCGAGAGCTTCGCGGCGCATATCCTGTGCGGTCAGCGCGAAGCGACGCTGCTCGGCGCGGCTGCCCCGCTGCGTTACCAGCCAGAGCACCGCGATCAGCATCGGTCCGGCCAGCGCCAGCGTCGCCACCGGGGCGAGGGCGGCGGGCGTGACGGGAGGGCCGCTCGCCATGCCCCAGGCGAAGATCAGCACGGCCCATAGGACCGAAATGCCGATGGCAAGATATAGCGGCCAGCGTGGTTCATGTGCCAGGCCGGGGTCCTGGGCCGGATCGTCGAGCCACGGGCTGTCGGCGGCGGTGATCGGCGCGGGCAGGACCATATGCTCCTGCTCCTGGACCGTCTGTTCGGCGGGATCATGGATATGGTCTGGCATGTCCGACCTGCCCTGACGCTGTTCGGCGCGCAAATCCGCGATCATTCAAGCCCCCGTGTCACAATGGGTCGGTTTATCATGTTTGCCGCGCGCAGAAAGCGAATTGCGCTATTCCGTGCGCGGATGCTTCCAGTATGGGTCTGCCATGACCTATGAACACGGAACGATCGACGCGGCGCTGGCTGCGGTCGCGGGCGATGAACCGGCCGTGATCCAGGATCTGCGTATGGCGTTTATCGAGGGTGTGACCCGCGCGCTGGAGGCGATGCATGGCGCCGAAGATGGGCAGAGCTGGCGCGAATCGGCCTTGCGGATGAAGGGCTTGGCCGCGAGCGTCAGCGCGCTGCCGCTGATGACCCTGGCGACCCAGGCGGCCGAACGGGATGGCCCGGATAGTGAACTCCTCGACCGGATCGGACAGGTGGTCGCGCGCCTCTGATCCGCCTCGTGAACGGTTTGCCCGCGTCTGCGGGGCTGGCGTGGAGAGCGTCGACGCCCTAACAACAGAGCGATGCTATCAGGCCTGCTATTTGCGATTGACGATGCCGAGGACCGCCCGGGGCGGCTGACGGCCACCTTGCCGTTCGCCGGTGTGACGCTGATCGAATATCAGGCGCGGTTGTTGATCGCGGCGGGCGCGGCGCAGATCATCATCGTTGTGGCCCGACTGACTCCCGAATTGCTGGGTGCGATCGCGCGGATCGGACAGCGCGGCGTCGTGGTGGACACGGTGCGCAGCGCGGTCGAGGCGGCCGAGAAGCTGCACCCCTTGTCGCGCCTTGTCGTTCTGGCCGATGGGCTCATCACGACCGAGGCGGTGATTGCGCAGGTGCTGCGCGACAATGGCGGGGACGCGCTGGTCGTGGTTCCGGAAACGGGTGCGCCGCCGGGGCTGGAGCGGGTCGGCGGACAGATGGCCTGGGCCGGTGTCGCCCGGCTCGATCCGCGCCGGGTGGCCGAAGTGGCCGCCCTGCCGCGCGATTACGATGTGCAATCGACATTGTTGCGACTGGCGGCGCAGGCCCGCGCACTGCACATCCTGCTGCCCGGTGAGGCCGAGAAATCGGGCCATGGTATCGTCCATCATGCCGAAACGCTGGATGCGCGCGGGCGGGCGGTGGTGTCGCGACTGGTATCGGCGCGGCGCAGCTGGTTCGATCGCTATGTCCTGGCGCCCGTCGCCCGCTTCGCGCTGCCGCGTCTGGTCGAGCGGGGCGCCTCCGCGCAGCTTACGGGCGGCAGCGGGGCGGTGCTGGGGCTGCTCGGGGTCGCGCTGGTCCTGCTGGGCGCCCCTGCCATCGGCCTGTTCGTCGCCATCGTCGCAACGCTGGGGCTGGGGCTGGCCGAAACGCTGAGCGGGTTGCGCGATGAGCAACAGGGCGTGCGGATGCAATCCGCCGCCATCGCGGTGCTGACCGCGCTCGCGATCGGTGCGCTGGGCTGGCAACTTCATCATGGGATGGGGGAGGAACTGGGGCTGATCGTCGCGCTGATGCTGGTGATCCTCGGCGCGCTGGCCGAACGGGCCGCGCTCTATCGCTTTCGGCGGCGATGGTGGGCGAGCCCGCCTGCCTATCTGCTGGTCATCTGGCCCGCGACATTCCTGGGCCTGGGCCTATGGGGATTGGCCTTTGCGGCGCTATACGCCATCGCCACATTGGCGTCCGCAATCGAGACATTGCGCGCGCAAGTTTAGTGTCGCTTTAACGTCATTGGGATTAGCGGTGCGGGATGGCGGTCGAACCGGACCCTGATTTCGCCCAAGACTGGCATGCATCGCGACTGTCGATGCGTGTCGCACGGGCGCGTGCGCGCCTGGTGCTGCGACGGGCGGGCGCGATCGGCGACCTGATGCTGTCAGACGATGCGCGGCTCAGCGATCGGCTGCGCCTCGCCCTTGCCGATCGGCTGCGATGTCTGGCCGAGGCGACGGCCCGTGACCTGGCGCATTATGCCGCGCGGTTGGCCGGGGAGGGACCAGGACCGGCCATGGACGGCGTGGCGGACCGGCTGTGGCAGGCGGGAGTGCTGGCCGAGCCGGGTCTGGTCGCTGAGCTGATCGCGCAACTGCGCCAGCAGATGCTGGCCGAGGCGCTGGCGACCGACAACGCCCATGGCGACGCACCCAGCCTGCTTGTCCGGCTGATCGAAGCGCCCGACCGGATCGTCGCCGGTGCGGCCCGAGGCCTGCTTGCGGCGGAGAATCGCGCGCGCACCATCCTTTCCGAGGGAGGGCATGTCACGCTGCCCGCGCCGCTTTATCAATGGCTGATCTGGACCGTGGCCGCCGCGTTGCGACAGCCCGGACAGGAGGCGCTAGACCAAGCGCTGGCACAGGCCGCCGAGCGCCTTCTGACGGCGCAGGATGAGGATGAGCGGCCCGGGGGTGTGGCGATGCGGCTGGCGGCGGCGATCGATGCGCGCCCGGACGAGTTGCCGGGCCTGCTGATCGAAAGCTTGTCGAACCGGCAATTGGGGCTGTTCATCGCATTGCTCGCCCATGCCTTGTCCATGGACGATGCAGAGATGCGCGACATGGTGCTGGAGCCCGAGGGGGATCGGCTGTGGCTGGCACTGCGCGCACTGGACCAGGACCGCCAGACCATCGCCCGGATCGGGTTGATGCTGGGCGATGCGGACCCGCGGCGCGATGTCGAGGGTTTTGCCGATTCGTTGAACGCGATCATGGCGATCACGCCCGATCAGGCGCGGCGGGCCATTGCCCCCCTCCTGCTGCCGTCCGCCTTCCGCGCGGCGATCGAGCGGTGGGAAGGTGCGGTCCGCGCATGACCGCGATGGATATGCCCGGCGAATCGATGGTGGCGCGGGCCATTCTGGACGGCGCCGACCGGATATTGTCGGCCGACCCCCCGATCGAATTGCTGCATCTTCGCGCCGGTGGCGGCGAAACGGATAGCCTGGCGATCGCCCCGATCGCGAAAGTCGCCCGGCTGGCCCGACGTTTGGGCATCGCGGTGTCGCGTCGGGTCGTGGTAGCGGATGGCGAAGGCGATCTGGATCTATGGGTGCAGGCGCGGCCCGAGACCGGGCAGATCCGCCTGAGCGTCAGCGGCTGGCGCGACCGGCGCGCATGGCGGCCGGGCGCGACACCGCCGGATTATGCGGCGGCCGGGGCCGATTTTCGGTGGGAGGCCGATGCCGCCCTGCGCCTGACCTATCTCTCCCCACAGGCGGGGGAGCGGTTGGGGCTGGATGTGGCGGCTTTGCTGGGACAGCCCTTGTCGGCGCTTTTCGCCTTCGACCCCGCGAATGGGGGCGGGGCGGTCACCGCGCTGGCCGATCTCGCGCCGTTCGACGGGCGCGGTGCAAGGCTGCGACCCATCGACATGCCGATCCGGCTGTCGGCGGCGATCCGCCATGACGGGATGGGGGGCATTGCCGGGCTGTCGGGTGTCGCCTGCCGGATCGACGAGCGTGACCCTGACGAGCCGCTGGGCCTTACCGATGCGCCGCCGCTCACCGAGAATTTTACCGCGGGGCTTGATCGCGCGTTGCGGACGCCGCTGGCGCGGATCGTTGCCAATGCCGATAGCATCGCGGCCCAGGGCGATGGCCCGATCGCCCCGCAATATGCCGATTATGCGACCGATATCGCCCATGCCGGGCGCCACCTGCTGGGGCTGGTCGACAATCTGGTCGAGTTGCAGGCGATCGAGCAGCCCGACTTCACGCTGGCTGCGACGCCGCTCGACCTGGCCGATGTGGCGCGAAGGGCTTGCGGCCTGCTGGGCGTGCGGGCCGACCATGCCGGGGTAACGATTCGAAAGCCCGCTTTGGGCGAGGTGATGCCGGCGACCGGCGATTTCGGTCGATCGCTGCAGATCCTCATCAACCTGATCGGCAATGCGCTGCGCTACTCGCCACGTGGCAGCGCGGTGACCGTGACGGTCGAACGCGATGGTCAGTGGGGACAGGTCCGCGTGACCGATCAGGGCAAAGGGATCGCACCCGAGGATCAGGGGCGCATCTTCGAAAAGTTCGAACGCGTCGATCCGACCGAGCCAGGCGGCAACGGGCTGGGCCTGTATATCGCGCGCCGACTCGCGCGCGCGATGGGCGGCGAACTGAGCGTCGAGAGCGCACCGGGCGAGGGGGCGAGTTTCCTCTTTCAACTGCCGCACCGATAAAGAAAGGGCTCCCGAAGGAGCCCTTTTTCGCCGTGCTTCTCGATCCGCCTCAGCGCCGCCGGGGCAGCCGCCGGGCGACCAGGATCAGGGCCAGTCCCGCAATCGCCACAAAGGCACCGCGATCGGCCCATTCGCCCTGGCCGAGCATGAAGCTCTCCTGCGGCCAGCGGATATAGCCCAGGCCCTGACCGATCCATAATCCCCCCGTCAGCGCCAGCATGACGCCGATGGCGATCAGGATCGGCCGGACCCGGTTCATGGCTTAGCGCTGCTCGACCGGAACGTAGGAACGCTGCGTCGGGCCGGTGTAGAGCTGACGCGGGCGGCCGATCTTCTGGTCGGGATCGGTGATCATCTCGTTCCACTGCGCGACCCAGCCGACGGTGCGGGCGAGCGCGAAGAGCACGGTGAACATCTCGGTCGGGAATCCGATCGCCGACAGGATCACGCCCGAATAGAAGTCGACGTTCGGGAACAGCTTCTTCTCGACGAAATACTCGTCGTTCAGCGCGATCTCTTCGAGGCGGAGCGCCGTCTCGAACAGCGGATCGTTGACCTTCAGCGCGTCGAACACTTCGCGCACGGTCTTCTGCATCACGGTCGCGCGCGGATCATAGTTCTTGTAGACGCGATGACCGAAGCCCATCAGGCGGAACGGATCGTTCTTGTCCTTGGCGCGCGCGATGAACTCGGGGATACGATCGGGCGTACCGATCTCGCGCAGCATGTTGAGCGCGGCTTCGTTCGCGCCGCCATGCGCCGGACCCCAGAGACAGGCGATGCCCGCCGCGATGCAGGCGAACGGGTTGGCACCCGACGAACCGGCCAGACGCACGGTCGAGGTCGAGGCGTTCTGCTCGTGATCGGCGTGCAGGATGAAGATGCGGTCCATCGCCTTTTCGACCGCCGGGTTCACCTCATAGGCCTCGGCCGGAACGCCGAAGGTCATGCGCAGGAAGTTGCCCGTGTAGGACAGCGAGTTGTCCGGGTACAGGAAGGGCTGGCCCACGCTGTACTTGTACGCCATCGCCGCGATCGTCGGGATCTTGGCGATCAGGCGGTGTGAGGCGATGGTGCGCTGCACCGGGTCATGGATGTCGGTCGAGTCGTGATAGAAGGCCGACAGCGCACCGACCACGCCGCACATGATCGCCATCGGGTGCGCGTCGCGGCGGAAGCCACGGAAGAACGCCGCCAACTGCTCATGCACCATGGTATGGCGCGTGATCGTGGTGTTGAAGCCGTCCAGCTCGTCCTTGTTCGGCAGCTCGCCGTTGAGGAGCAGATAGGCGACTTCCATGAAGCTCGACTGCTCGGCCAGCTCGCCGATCGGATAGCCGCGGTGGAGCAGTACGCCCTGGTCGCCGTCGATATAGGTCAGTTCCGACCGGCACGACGCGGTCGAGGTGAAGCCGGGATCATAGGTGAACGCGCCGGTCTGTGCGTAAAGCTTGCGGATATCGACCACGTCCGGGCCGATCGAACCCGACATGACCGGATAGTCGAACTCTTTGCCGCCGACGTTGATTTTCGCGGTGTCGCTCATGCTGTAATATCCTTCCTATCTGCGGTCATCTGGTCCGCGATCCGCCCCAGGCTTTCCTCCCGGCCCAGCACAGCGAGCACATCGAAGATTCCGGGGGACGTCTTGCGTCCTGTCAGAGCGGCGCGGAGCGGTTGGGCGACCTGGCCGAGCTTCACAGTCTCGGCTTCGGCCACTTTGCGTACCGCGTCTTCCAAAAGCTCCGTATCCCAGTTGTGCAGCGCGTCAAGCGCGGCGTGAACCGAAACCAGAATGTGGCGTGCCTTTTCGTCGAGCAACGCGGCGGCTGCCTCGTCCATCGTCAGGGGGCGGGTGGCGAACAGGAACTTCGCCCCCTCGGCCAGCTCGTTCAGATTGGCCGCGCGTGGCTTCAGCGACGGCATCGCGGCGGTCAGCAGCGCGACGTCGTTTTCCCCCATGCGATCGGCGACCAGCATGGCCAGCCGCGAGTCGTCCGCCTCGCGGATGTAATGGCCGTTGAGGTTCTCCAGCTTCTTCAGGTCGAAGCGCGACGGCGCCTTGCCCACCGATGCCAGATCGAACCACTTCACCGCATCCGCGCGCGCGATGATCTCGGCATCGCCATGACCCCAGCCGAGTCGCAGCAGATAATTGTCGAGCGCCTCGGGCAGGATCCCCATTTCGTCGCGATAGGCCTCGATCCCGACCGCGCCGTGGCGCTTGGACAGCTTGGCACCGTCCGATCCGTGGATCAGCGGGATATGCGCATAGACCGGCTCGGCCCAGCCCATCGCCTTGTAGATCGGCAACTGGCGGAAGGCGTTGTTCAGGTGATCGTCGCCGCGAATGACATGGGTGACGCCCATGTCGTGATCGTCGACGACGACGGCCAGCATATAGGTGGGCGTCCCGTCCGAACGGAGCAGGACGAGATCGTCGAGTTCGGCGTTCTGCACCGTCACGCTGCCCTGCACCCGGTCCTCGATCGTCACCGCCCCCTCGCGCGGTGCGCGCAGGCGGACGACGAAGGGCTCGCCTTCCGGCGCGGTGGCGGGATCGGCGTCGCGCCAGGGGGAGCGGATGCGCAGCGGCTGCTTGGCCGCCTGCGCCGCTTCGCGCTGCGCCGCGATCTCATCCTGCGTCATATAGCAGCGATAGGCATGGCCCTTGGCCATCATCTCCTGCGCGACGGCGGCATGGCGGTCGGCGCGCGCGAACTGGAACACCGCATCGCCGTCCCAGTCCAGGCCCAGCCAGCGCATCCCGTCCAGGATCGCGTCGATCGCGGGCTGGGTCGAGCGGACGCGGTCGGTATCCTCGATCCGCAACAGGAACTTGCCGCCATGGTGGCGCGCGAAGAGCCAGTTGAACAGCGCGGTGCGCGCGCCGCCGATATGGAGGAAGCCGGTCGGCGATGGTGCGAAGCGGGTGACGACCGCGGTGGCATCCGCCGGTGCGGCGGGGGCGATTTCATGTGTTGCGCTCAACCGCGCATACTCCCAAGCATAAGATTCGATGGCCAGTTCAGCCGCCGCAGCCCCTAGCACCATGCGTCCGCGCCGCCAAATGCCGCGCTGGCCGGGGATCGAGTCCTGGATCGAGGCGGAACGGCATCAACTGCCCCTGTGGTGCCCGGTGCTGTTCGGAGTTGGGATCGTGCTGTGGTTCGTCCTGCCCGATCCACGCGCATGGATGACCGCGCTGTGTCTGATGGCGGCGGCGATGCTTGGCGGGTGGACGCTGGCGGATGGCGGGCGAGCGGCGCGCATCGTCGTGCTGGGCGCTCTGGCGATGATGCTGGGGCTCGGCGTTGCCTGGCTTCGGGCCGAGTCGGTCGCATCGCCGGTGCTGACCCGACCCGCTATCGCGACGATGGACACCGAGGTCGAAGCGATGGACCGGCTTGTCGCGCGCGGGCTGGTGCGGTTGACGCTTCGCCCGGTTCGCGCCGTGGATGGGCGGAACAGGTTCGTCGCCTTGCCGCCACGCATCCGCGTTTCGCTCAAGCAGGAGGACGCGCCGGACGGTATCGGCACGCGCGCGATCGTTCGGCTGCGCGCCCGCCTGATGCCGCCGCCGGGGCCGGTGGCGCCGGGCGGGCATGATTTTGCGCGCGCCGCCTGGTTCCAGGGCATCGGTGCGACCGGGCGGGGCTTCGCGCCGATTCTCATGCTGCGCGCGGGCAGCCGGCAAGAGGGGCTGCGACAGAGATTATCGCGACGGATCACCGATCGCCTGCCCGGCAGTGCGGGAGGAGTCGCCGCCGCGCTGGCGACAGGCGATGTCGGTGCGATCGCCGACAGCGATGCGGAGGCGATGCGGCGTGCCGGGCTGGCGCATCTGCTGTCGGTCAGCGGCCTGCACATCACCGCGGTGGTCGGAATGGTGATGATGCTGACGATCCGGCTGTTGGCGCTGTGGCCGTGGCTCGCACTGCGCACGCGATTGCCGCTGGTCGGCGCGCTGGCCGGTGCAGCGGCGGCGATCGGCTATACCCTGCTGACCGGGGCGGAGGTGCCGACCATCCGGTCCTGCGTCGCCGCGATGCTCGTCCTGACGGCGTTGGCGCTGGGGCGCGACGCCATGACGCTGAGGCTGGTGGCGGCGGGCGCGCTGATCGTCCTGTTGTTTCGCCCCGAAGCACTGATGGGGGCGAGCTTCCAGCTGTCCTTCGCCGCGATCACCGCGATCGTGGCGCTGCACGAGCATCCGACGATCCGGCGATGGTTCGGGCCGCATCCCGACTGGCGCTGGTCCGCGGTTCGGCAACTGGGCAGCTTGCTGCTGACCGGGCTGGTGGTCGAGGCGGCGCTGATGCCGATCGCGATCTTTCATTTCCACAAGGCCGGCTTGTATGGCGCATTCGCCAATATCGTCGCCGTCCCCTGGACGACCTTCGTCGCGATGCCGTTGGAGATGGTCGCGCTCCTGCTCGACCCGCTCGGATGGGGCGGGCCGTTCTGGTGGTTGCTGGAACGGTCGCTGGCCTTGCTATTGGCGCTGGCGCGGGGCGTGGCGGCGACGCCCGGATCGGTGCTGGCACTGCCGGTCGCATGGGGCTGGTCTTTTGCAGCGGCGATGGCCGGCGGTCTGTGGGTGGCCTTGTGGCACACGGGCTGGCGCTGGCTGGGCATGCCGCCGCTGCTGGGCGGGTTTGTCGCGATGATCGCGGCGCCGCTGCCCGACCTGATCGTCACGGGCGACGGGCGTCATGTCGCGATACGCACCGACCGGGGACTGGCGCTCCTACGCGATCGCGCCGGGGATTATATGAAAGGCAGCCTTGGCGAGATCGGCGGTACCAGTGCGCCGCCACTGGCGCTGATCGATCAGGTCGAGGCGCGATGCAGTGCCGATCTGTGCGTCACGCGGCTGGCGAGAGGCGATCGCGCATGGCGCATCATGGCGACACGCAGTGGATATGCGGTGCCATGGGCCGGTTTGATCGCATTATGCGACCGGATGGACATCGTCATCGCCGATCGCCGCCTGCCCCGGGCCTGCCGTCCTCGCTGGCTGAAGCTCGATGCTTCAGCGTTGCAGCGCACCGGTGGCGTGTCGGTGTATCTGGCGCGCGAGGCCATCGAAACGGTGAGAATGGCGGGGGACCAGCATCCCTGGACGCTCGGCGCGCGGCGATAGGCAGGTTTCTGATGAACGGAACCGGGATCATTCCCATCGGACCCGATGGGGCGAGAAACAGCGCAGTTCAGGCGCCCGGCCTTCCGATGACATCCGATGCCGGCCAATGTCCAAACAGCGATCGGAGGACCGCTCCTGACCGATCCATCACCGGACATCCGCAAACAGGTGCCGGGATCTTATCCATCGGAGGCGACGTCCTTGCGCCGCCCCCGGCCATGTCGATCAATCGTAACGGCGCAGGATGCCCGACAGCTTTCCCTGCACGCGCACCTGTGCGGGGGCGTAGCGTTGCGGATCATAGGAGCGGTTCGCCGGGTCGAGCCGGATCATCGAGCCCTCGCGCCGGAAATATTTGAGCGTCGCCTCCGCGTCATCGATCAGCGCCACGACGATCTGCCCGTCGCGCGCCACATCGGTGCGGCGGATCAGCGCATAGTCGCCGTCGAGAATGCCCGCCTCGACCATCGAGTCGCCCGACACCTCCAGCGCATAATGTTCGCCCGATCCCAGAAGGGCCGCTGGCACCGCGAGCGTCGAACTGCCCTCGAAGGCTTCGATCGGCATGCCGGCGGCGATGCGGCCGTGCAGCGGGATCTCCACCACATCATTCGCCGCCTGGGGCGTGATCCGGGCCGCTGCTTCGGTCGAGTCCACATTGCTCGCCGCCACCGGCTTTTCGGGGCGGTCGGGCATGCGCAGCACTTCCAGCGCGCGGGCGCGGTTGGGCAGGCGACGGATGAAACGACGTTCCTCCAGCGCGGAGATCAGGCGATGGACACCCGACTTGGACTTGAGGTCGAGCGCTTCCTTCATCTCCTCGAAAGAGGGCGATACGCCGGTTTCTTTCAGCCGGTCATTGATGAAGCAGACAAGCTCATGCTGCTTTGCGGTAAGCATCGCGATCCTCCGTCCGGAACAGACGTGGAACTTATAAGGAACGCATGGGCTTGCGTCAAGCGAGCATCAGGATTTCCGCCGAGTCGCCGATCCGGGCGGGCGGTGCACCGGGCTCGCGGATCAGCAGGCAGGTCGATCGCGCCAGCGTCAGCAGCATCGAGCTGTCCTGAATGGCCGCGGCGTGAACGCGTCCGTCGATCATCGCAGCGCGCAGATAATCGATGCGCGGGCCGTTGGCAGGCACATCCTCGCCCAGGATCGCGGGGATCGGCACGGGGAGGGGCTCCGCCGCGCCCGCCAGATGCGCGATCAGCGGCTTGACGAACAACAGCGTGGTCACGAACGCCGAGATCGGGTTGCCGGGCAGGCCAAGCACCATCATCGACCCCAGTCGTCCGGCCATCATCGGCTTGCCGGGACGTAGCGCGATCCGCCAGAAATCGATGCTGCCGCCGGCCGCCTTCAGCGCGGGCTGGACCAGATCATGGTCGCCCACCGAAGCGCCGCCTGTCGTCACCAGAAGGTCGGCGTCCACCCGCGCAAAGGCGTCGCGCAGGCGATCCAGATCGTCGGGGAGGATGCCCAGATCGATGATGTCGACCGGCATGTCGGCCAGCATGGCCGCGAGCATCGCACCGTTCGATTCGGGCAGTGCGGCGGGGTCATTCGATCCCGGGGCGACCAGTTCGTCTCCGGTCGCGGCGATCGCGACCCGCACGCGTGGGCGGACGGGCAGGGTGCCATGGCCGCCGGTCGCCGCCACCGCGATCCGCGCGGGCGTCAGCCGCTGCCCCGCGGCGATCAGCCGGTCGCCCTGGACAAAATCCAGACCCTTGCGCCGGACATTGCGCCCGCGATGCGCGGGGCCTTCGCCCGTCAGAGTCATCCGGGCACCGTCGCGCGCCGCTTCTTCCTGCACCAGCACCGTGTCGGCGCCCGACGGCATCGCAGCGCCGGTGAAGATGCGCGTCGCCTGCCCCGCCGCGATCCGCTCGGGGAACGGGCGGCCCGCCGCGCTTTCGCCGATCACGGTCCATGGCCCCGGCATATCCTCGAACCGGATCGCATAGCCGTCCATCGCGGACAGGTCGCTCGCCGGCTGGGTCCGTCGTGCGGGGATATCGGCGGCGGCCCAGTGTCCCGCCGCATCGCGCAAGGGGAGTTCGATGGCAGGGCGGTCGGTCGCCAGTGCGAGCAGGCGGCGCTGGGCTTCGGGAACGGGGATGAGCATGACGCGCGCTCCTTTTTGGCGGCAGGGATGGTCCGGCATCGGCTCAGGCACCCCGATCAGGCGTGCCAATCACCCGACTTGCCACCGGTCTTGGATAACAGACGAATATCACCAATCATCATGCGTTTATCGAGCGCTTTGGCCATGTCATAGACGGTCAGCAGCGTGGCCGACACGGCGGTCAGCGCCTCCATCTCGACGCCGGTCTGTCCCGTGATGGCGGCCGTCGCGGTGGCAGTGATGCCATTCTCGTCCAGCGCCAGATCGATCTCCACCTTGCTGAGCGGCAAGGGGTGGCACAGCGGGATCAGGTCGCTGGTCTTCTTGGCGGCCATGATGCCGGCCACCCGCGCGACCGCCAGCACATCGCCCTTCTGCACGCTGCCAGCGGCGATCGCGGCGGCGGCCTCGCGCGACATGGTGATCCGCCCCTGCGCGACCGCCTGCCGGACCGTCATTGCCTTGCTGCCGACATCGACCATGCGCGCGGAGCCATCCTCGTCCAGATGGGTGAGACCACTCATCCGATCAGGGCGCGGGTCGCCGCCTCGACATCCTGCTGGCGCATCAGCGCTTCGCCGATCAGGAAGCAGCGAATGCCATGCTCGGCCATCGTGTCCAGGTCGGCACGGCTGGTCAGCCCGCTTTCGGCGACGAAGGTGCAGCCCTCTGGCGCGCGACCGACCAGTTCATAGGTGCGTTGGAAATCGACCGAGAAGTCGCGCAGATCGCGATTGTTGACGCCGATCAGCCGCGACTGGAGCCGGGCGGCCCGGTCCATCTCGGTCGCGTCGTGCACCTCGACCAGGGCGTCCATGCCGCATTCGATGGCCGCCGCCTCGATCTCCTGCATCTGCATATCGTCCAGGGCGGCGACGATGATGAGGATCGCGTCGGCCCCCAACGCACGCGCTTCGAGCACCTGCCACGGATCGACCACGAAATCCTTGCGCAGCACCGGGATCGACACGGCGGCGCGCGCCTGTTCCAGATAGGCGTCGGCCCCCTGGAACCAGCGCTCGTCGGTCAGCACCGAGAGACAGGCGGCGCCCCCGGCCTCATAGGCGCGGGCATGGGCGGGCGGATCGAAATCCTCGCGAATCAGACCCTTGGACGGGCTGGCCTTCTTCACCTCGGCGATCAGAGCGTGGCCGGTCCTGGCATCCAGCGCGGCGCGGAAGCCGCGCGGGCTGGTGGCGGCGGCGATCCGCGCATCCAGATCGGCATGGGACATGGTGGCCTTGCGCGCGGCGACATCGGCGCGCTTGGTTTCCAGGATGCGGTCGAGCATCGTCGTCATCGGTAAGCTATCCATCGGTCGAGAAGCGCGGCGGCCTCGCCGCTGTCGATCGCGCGGGCGGCGGCGACGGCCCCTTGGGTCAGGTCGGTGCTATGCCCGGCCACGAGCAGCGCGGCCGCCGCGTTGAGGAGAACGGCGTCGCGATAGGCGCCGGGCGCCCCGGCGAGCAGGTGGCGCAGCGCATCGGCATTGTGCCGGGCATCACCGCCGCGAATGGCGGTGACGGGATAGCGGGGCAGCCCGGCATCCTCGGGGGAAATGATGGCGGGCGCGACGACCTGTCCGACCGACACGGCGATGCTGGGGCCGGCACCCGACAGTTCGTCCAGCCCTTCCTCGCCCGACACGACCAGTGCGGCGGTCGCGCCGAGCTGGTCCAGCGCCTCGGCATAGACGGCGGCGTAATCGGGGCGGGCGATGCCGATCAGCTGCCGTCCGACATGCGCGGGATTGGCGAGCGGCCCCATGAGGTTGAAGATGGTCCGCCGCCCGATCCTGCGCCGGATCGGCGTGATGCGGGCCATGGCCGGATGGTGGTTGGCGGCGAAGAGGAAGGCGATGCCGATATCGCTCAGGCTGGCCTGCGCCATTTGCCCGGCGCGGTCCATGTCGAGGCCCAGCATTTCGAGTGTGTCGGCCGCTCCCGCCTTGGACGAGGCGGCGCGATTGCCGTGCTTGGCCACCGGCACGCCCAGCGCGGCGACCACCAGCGACACGGCGGTCGAGACGTTCAGCGTGTGATGGCCGTCGCCGCCGGTACCGCAGACGTCGATCGTGCCGGAGGGCGCTTCGATGGGGATCAATCGCTGGCGCATGGCGCGCGCGGCCTCGGCGATCTCGATCGAGGTCTCGCCCCGTTCGGTCAGGCCGATCAGGAAAGCGGCGATCGCCTCGTCATCGGCGCGCCCGTCCAGAATATCGCCGAACGCCGCCGCCGCGCTTTCACGCGACAAGGGGCTGGCGGGATCGGGCAGCAATGCGAGGGTGGTCACGCGGCGTTGCCGATCGGTGGCGGACGGAGCCGTTCGGGCAGTTCATGCGCCACCCCCGCCTCCCGCAGGAAATTCGCCAGCATCGCATGGCCATATTCGGTGGCGATGCTTTCGGGATGGAACTGCACCCCGTGGATTGGCAGCGTGGCATGGCGAAAGCCCATCACCGTACCGTCCTCCGCCCGCGCGTTGACGACCAGTGTATCGGGCACGTCGTTGACGATCAGCGAATGATAGCGTGTCGCGGTGAAGGGCGAGGGCAGGCCGCGGAACAGCCCGCTATCGTCGTGCAGCACCGGTGAGGTCTTGCCATGCATCAGCCCGCCGCGCTGGACGCGACCGCCGAAATGCTGGCCGATCGCCTGATGGCCCAGGCACACGCCCAGCAGGGGCCTGCCCGCCTCGGCGGCGGCGGCGACCAGGTCCAGGCTGACGCCCGCCTCGTTCGGCGTACAGGGGCCGGGGGAAATCAGGAAAGCCTGCGCGCCCGACGAAAGCGCTTGCCCCGCCGAGATCGCATCGTTGCGGACGACCTCCACCTCGCTGCCCAATTCCTGAAGATAATGGACGAGATTCCAGGTGAAGCTGTCGTAATTGTCGACGACCAGGATCATCCCCCCGCCATAGACGATCGTGCGGGCGGTGCAATGTCTGGCGTGTCCGATCGGCCGATTGCCGGATTGCCCGATTGCCCGGTGGGCACCGCCGAAGGATGTGGTATGGCACCGGCAACCGCAAATCTGCCCGCATGGGCGCTTGGGGGGATCGTTCAGCGTGGAGCCATGCGCCGTGGCTGACGTTGGAAGTACAAAGGAGTCCTGTCGCCATGGTTCGTGCCGTTCTGATTGCCGCCCTGCTGCTCGCGCCGGGGGCCGCGTTCGCCCAGCAATCGGCGCAGGATCCCCAGGCCGCCACCGGCCAGCCGCCCAAGCGGGTGCGCAACGTGACGCTGACGGGCGATCAGAAATGCCCGGAAAGCACCGCCGAAGAAGTGGTGGTCTGCGGCCGCGATGACGAACCCTATCGTATTCCCAAGACCCTGCGGAACGACAAGCCGATCCCTGCGCAGAACCAGAGCTGGGTCAATCGCGCCGCGACAATGGATCAGGTCGGGCGCGTGGCGGGGGGCATTCCCGATACCTGTTCGCCGGTCGGTGCCGGAGGCCAGAGCGGGTGCAGCATGACCTGGAACCGCCAGTTCGCGGAAGACCGTCGCGCGCGCCGCGCGGAAGCGACGCCGCCCGCCGCCGATGGTGAGTGACGGGACGGATCACGTCATCCGCACCGTTCCATGATGGCATGAGGTGGCCCCGGCATGACACCGGGGCCTCTCCTGGATTCGAGAACGGGACGACCGATCGTCATCGCCCTGCGCGCGCTTACTGGCCGTAATCCCCTTCGCCTGCCCGGGCCACGGCCTCGCGGGCGGCGGCGAGCATCGCACCCGCCTTGGCCTCGCATTCGCGCTGTTCATAGGCCGGGTCGCTGTCGGCGACGATACCCGCGCCTGCCTGGACATGGATGGTGCCGTCCTTGACCACGGCGGTGCGCAGCACGATGCACGAGTCCATCGATCCGTCGGGCGAAAAATAGCCGACGCCGCCCGCATAGGCACCCCGGCGCTCCGGCTCCAGGTCGGCGATGATCTGGCAGGCGCGAACCTTGGGAGCGCCGCTGACCGTGCCGGCCGGGAAGCCCGCGAACAGCGCGTCGAGAGCATCCTTGCCCTCGTCCAGGCGGCCGACGACGTTGGACACGATGTGCATCACATGGCTGTAGAATTCGACCGTGTAGCTGTCGGTCACGCGCACGCTGCCCGCCGTCGCGGCACGGCCGACATCGTTGCGGCCCAGGTCCAGCAGCATCAGGTGCTCGGCGCGTTCCTTGGGATCTGCCAGCAGGCTGTCGCGATTCGCCGCGTCCTCCGCGCTGGTCCGGCCGCGCGGCCGCGTCCCCGCGATCGGCCGGATCGTCACCTCGCCATCGCGCGCCCGGACCAGGATTTCCGGGCTCGACCCGATCAGCGAGAAGCCGGGCAGGTCGAGATGGTAGAGGAAGGGCGAGGGGTTGATCCGCCGCAGGCTGCGATACAGTTCGAACGGGGGGAGTGCGAACGGCGCGGAGAAACGTTGCGCCAGGACCACCTGAAAAATGTCACCCGCGACGATATAGTCCTTCGCGCGCGCCACCATCGCGCCATAGCGCCCGGCGGGCAGGGCGGGCGTGTAGGCGGGTTCGGGAAGGTCCGCCCGAACTGGCGGCGGCAAAGGCGTGGAGGCGAGCCGCGCGGCGACGGCATCGAGCCGCTCCTCCGCCTCGACGACGGCCTGCGCCGCGTCCCGCCGCGCATCGGGCCAGACCGGAGCAACGAGATACAGCGCATCGGCCAGGCGATCGAACACCAGGATCACGGTCGGCCGCACGAAGATCATGTCGGGAAGGCCGAGCGGATCGGCCGCGGGCTGGGGCAATTGCTCGACCAGCCCGATCGTCTCATAGCCGAAATAGCCGACCAGACACGCGAGCGCGGGGGGCAGTCCCTCCGGCACGTCGGCGCGGCATTCCGCGACCAGCGCGCGTAACGCCTCCAGCGTGGGCGCGGGGCAGGGGTCGAATGCCTCGCGGTCGCTGTCCCAATGGCGGTTGATCGCCGTCTGATGCCCCTGGGCGCGGAACACCAGAT
Source organism: Facivitalis istanbulensis (assembly GCF_040560405.1). Taxonomy (NCBI): domain Bacteria; kingdom Pseudomonadati; phylum Pseudomonadota; class Alphaproteobacteria; order Sphingomonadales; family Sphingomonadaceae; genus Facivitalis; species Facivitalis istanbulensis. Next base: position 48,276 of record NZ_JAVSCQ010000015.1, on the reverse strand, counting down.
CGGGCGCGATGCCGATCAGGCTGTAGCGCCCGCGCGTCGCACCGCCCTCGACCGATTCGAGCAGGAAGTCACCCCGGCCCGGCTCGATCAGCTTGAGCGCGGCCGCCACCGGAGTTTCGGTGTCGGCGATCTGGCGGCGCCAGATCAGCGCGGGGCGCCCGCGGGTCAGATGATCGACCGCGTCGCCAGTGTGAGCCCGCTCAGTTATCGGAACCACTCCCGGCGAGCAGCTCGGAGCGCAGCTTCGCGATCGCCTTGGGATCGGTCTTCACGCCGACCGTGTCGCGCACGGCATGGGCGAATTGCGAGACATATTCGCGGCCGATCAGGCGGCCTATGTCGCCGCGCGCCGCCTGGATCGCGGCGGTGTTGCCGGTGGCATTGCCCGGTTCGATCCGCACGTTGCGGATGATGTACCAGCCTTTGTTCGCGGGAGCTTCCAGCGTCCGGGCCTTGCCCTGCGGCATCGAGAAGAGCAGGGCGAGCGGTGCGGCGGCCGGTGTGTTCTGTGCAGCGGCGAGGTCGCGACGCGAGGCGACGATCGGGCGGACCGGCGGCACGGGCAGGCCCGTTTCCTTCAGCGCCTGCGCCATCGGCATCCCCTTGTTCATCTTGGCGAGGACCGCATTGGCGAGCTTTCGCGCGGCGGTGCGGGCGCGATCGGCGTTGAGGTCGGCCAGGACCTGGTTGCGGACCTGGGCCAGCGCGCGCGGGGCCGAACGCTGGATCTGGCCGACGCCGACGACGGCGAAGCCGCCATCCTGCCCGATCGGCACGATCTGCGGCGCATCGCCTTCCTCGGCGGTGAAGGCAGCCGTGATCATCGCGCGCTGTTCGGTCGAGGGCTGGAAGGTCGGGGCATCGGGGGCCTGACCCTGGGCGGTGACCGCCGGGGTCGTCTGCGCCTGAAGCTTCCGGTCGGCGATCACCTCGTCAAAGGTCGCATTGCGCGACAGGGAATCCTCGATCGCGTTGCGCAACTCGCCCAGTGCGGCGGCCTGCTTCTCCTTGGTCAGTTCGGCGACGATCTCGGCCCGCGCCTGGGCCAGCGTCTTGCCGGGTACCTGGGTGATCGCATCGACCTTCGCCACGACAAAGCCCAGCGTGCCGCGCACCGGGCCGACGACCGCGCCCTGTGCTGCGCCGAAGACGGCGTCGGCGACGGCGGCCGAACTCTGCGCGGCATAGGTCGCCTTGTCGACGCCTTTCTGGGCCGATGCCTCAAGGCCGGCGGCGCGCGCGGCCTCGTTCAGGCTGGCGCCGCCCTTGGCCCGCGCGGCGAGGGCGGTCGCGCCCGCCTGATCGGCGATGATGACCTGGGTCACGTCGCGCTTCTGTGCGGCGGCGTAGCGCGCCTGGTTCTTCTGATAATAAGCGGCGATCTCCGCCTCGCTGGGCACCGCCTTGGCGGCGATCGCGGCGGGCATCACCAGCGCGTAGCGGACGATGCGGCGCTCCGGCAGCGTATAGCGTTGCACGTTGCGGGTGTAGAAGGTCTGGATATCGGCATCGCTCGGCGCGGGACCTGCGGCGGCCAGGCGGGTCGGGATGTAGCCCACCTCGCCATTGCGCTTTTCGAGCAGCAGCGAGGCATAGGGCAGCGCCATCTGCATCGCGAGCTGCGTCGCGCCGATGGTCGGAACCGTCAGTTGCTGCGCATAGAGCGTCCGTTCCAGATCGGTGCGCACCTGCGCGTCGGTCATCTTCCGCTGCGCCAGAAGCTGATGATAGAGCGCGGGATCGAACTGGCCGTTCGGACCGCGAAAGGCGGGGATCGAGGCGATCTGCCCATCGATCAGGCGGCGCGAGACCACCATGCCCTGATCCTTGCCGAACTGTTCGAGCGCCAGCCCGGTAACTTCGCGCTGCAACACGCCTTCGAACCCACCCGCACCGATGAACTGCGCCATGTCGACACCGGGCTGTTCCTGGCGATAGGCTGCCACTTCGTTCTGCGCGGCGGTGCGCAGGTCGTTGACGGTGATCTTGGCCCCGCCGACCTTCGCCACGTTGGAGCCGCTCAGGCCGCCGCCAAGCCCGGCGATGTTGGACACGTCACCCGCCGCAAAGGCGATCGCAATGATCCCCAGGACGATGAAGGCCACGACGACGCCGGCCTTGGAATTGATGATCCGGCGGAAGAAGCTGAGCATGGACGACCGATCGGCAAGGGATAAATAGGCCCTGTGCTTTAGGGGGCAGTCGCGTCGGCATCAAGCTTGTGCGATGCGTGCGATCCGCTATCGATGTTGAACGCGTATAACAGTCGACTCATGGAGGCCACGATATGGCACGGCGCAAATTGGTCGCGGGCAACTGGAAGATGAACGGTTCGCGCGCGGCGCTGGCGGAGCTGGATGCGATCGCGGCGGCGGCGAAAAGCGCAAAGGGGGTCGATGTCGCGATGGCGGTGCCCTTCACCCTGATCGCGCCGGCGGCGGAACGGGTGCCGGGTCTGGCGATCGGCGCGGAGGATGTGCACGACCGCGATTCGGGCGCGCATACCGGTTGCGTTTCGGCGGGCATGGTCAAGGAAGCGGGGGCGTCCTTCACCATCGTCGGCCATAGCGAGCGGCGCGCGGACCAGGGTGAGACCAGCCAGGATGCCTGGGCCAAGGCGGCGGCGGCGCATCGGAGCGGATTGCACGTGATCCTGTGCTGCGGAGAGACCGAGGCGGAGCGTAATGCGGGGCGCGCCGAACGCGTGGTGCAGGCGCAGATCGAGAAATCGGTGCCCGACAATGCGGACGGCAGCTGGTTCACCCTGGCCTATGAACCGCGCTGGGCGATCGGCACCGGCCGCACCCCGACCGTGGAGGATATCGCCAGCATCCATGCCATCGCGCGCGCCAAGCTGCGGATGCTGATCGGCGATGCCGCAGACGAAGTGCGCATCCTCTATGGCGGGTCGGTCACCGGCGAGAATGCTGCGACGTTGCTGGCGGTCGAGAATGTCGACGGCGCGCTGGTCGGCGGGGCCAGCCTGACGGCCGAAAAGTTCGTGCCGATCATCGAGGCGGCGGCGCGCCTCTAAGCGAGACTGGATAGAGGCCGCATGAAAGGGTGTCGGGTATTAGCCCCGACACCCCCGTCCGCGCCCAGCTTGAGCCTCGGCCTCAGGCGTCCGCGTACCGTGCCTTCAGCATCCGATAGGCCGCGCGCAGTGCATAGGCATCGCCGCCCTTGGGGCGTCCCGGCTTGGCCGATGGCCGCCAGGCGAACACGTCGAGATGCACCCAGGCGGTGTTCCGGGGTATGAAGCGGCGCAGGAACAGCGCCGCCGTGATCGCGCCCGCAAAGCCGCCATCGGGGGCATTGACCATGTCGGCAATGTCGGATTTGAGCATCTCGTCATAGCCGTCCCAGAGCGGCAGACGCCACATGGGATCGTCTTCCACGACGCCCGCCGCCAGCAGATCCGCCGCCAGCCCTTCGTCATCGGTGAACAGCGGCGGCAGATCGGGGCCGAGCGCCACGCGCGCCGCGCCGGTCAGCGTGGCGAAATCGAGGATCAGCTCGGGATGCTCCTCGACCGCCCGGGTCAGCGCGTCGCCCAGGATCAACCGGCCCTCGGCGTCGGTATTCGTGTTCTCGACCGTCAGGCCCTTGCGAGTGCGCAGCACGTCGCCGGGGCGGAAGGCCGCGCCCGACACGGCATTCTCGACCGCCGGGATCACAAGATGGAGCCGTACAGGCAACCTAGCCGCCATTACCAGCCCGGCCAGCGCCAGGGCATGCGCCGCGCCACCCATGTCCTTCTTCATCAGACGCATGCCCGCCGACGGTTTGATGTCCAGCCCGCCGGTGTCGAAGCACACGCCCTTGCCGACAATGGCGATGCGCGGATGCGCGGGGTCGCCCCAGTGCAGTTCGATCAGCCGGGGACCGCGCTCGCGGACCGCTGCCTGTCCGACGGCATGGATCATCGGATAGTCGCGCGCCAGCGTTTCGCCCGCCGTGACCGCCATGGCCGCGCCATGGGTGCGCGCCAGCGTCGCGGCCTCGGCTTCGAGCTCGGCTGGACCCAGATCGCCCGCGCCGGTGTTGACCAGATCGCGGACCAACGCCGTCGCGGCGGCGAGACGGACCATCTCGTCCCGATGTGCGACATCCCGCGTCAGCAGGACACGGGCCCCCGAATCCTCGCCCTTGCGATACCGGGTGAAGCGATATTGGCCGAGCAGCCAACCCAGCGCATTCGCCCCGACATCCACGCCGTCAAGCCGATAGACTCCCTCCGGCAGCAACTCGGCCAGCCTAGCCAGCGCCCAGGGCGACGCGGCATCGCTCGCGCCCGCCATGACGGAGATATCGTCATTGTGCGGAATCAGCAGATGTGTGTTCGGCTGGGCGGAAAAACGCTGCGCGGTGGCCAGCGCTCGCGTCGCGGCCGACTGCTGCGCCAGCCACGCCTCGAAATCGCCGGGCGCGAGCAAGGTGATCGTGCGGGCCGCCTGGCCACGATCGGGTTGAAGCAGGTTGGAAAAATCCATCATTCGACCGGGCTCACCAGAAATTGTTCGATCCGCCCGTTCGCGCCGGGCTCGGCATAGGTGCTGATCCGCAGCGAGCGGGTCGGATAGGTCACGCGGTAGGAGCGGTTGACGAAGCCACCGCGCAGCCGCGTCTTGCCCGCCTGCTCGATCCGGGTCGGCGCGCCGAGCGGCGACAGGCTGGTGCGGTAATCGGCGATGGTGGCGGGCGTGAAGTAGAAGGCCGCATCCTCGGTCAGCAGCGCGCGGTCGAGCTGGCCCGCCTGAAGCTGCGCATAGACCTGCCTGGCGCGGTCGAGCGCGGCGGCATCCTCCGCATTGGCCGGGGCTGGTGGCAGCACGATGGCGGCGACACCCTTGGCGATCCGCCCCTGTGCATCCGCGAACCAGGCATTGACCGCGACGACGATCGCCGCCTTGTCGTCGGGATAGACGATATTCTCGGTCAGGAAGCCGACCGCCTCGCCGCTATGCTCGACGACGCGGCGGCCGTTCTGCGTGCCGACACTGACGCCGAGCCCGTAATTGGTGCTGGTGCCGTCGGTCAGCTTGACCGGGCTTTCTTGCACCGCCCAGGCGGCGGCGGGCAGCAGGCGGCGATCCATGCGCACCACGTCCCATTTGGCGAGATCGCCCGGCGACATCGACAATTCGCCCGCAGCGTAGAGCCAGCCCGGCGCGGCCGGCGTCTCGACCCGGACCGGCCCCAGCGCGTGGCGCAAATAGCCTTGCGGGAAACCCGGCCCGACCGCCTTGTCCTGATCCAGCGCGCGGATGCCGAGCGGGCGGAAGATGCGGGCCTGCAGGAAGTCGAGCAGGCCTTGCCCCGAGACCTTCTCGACGATGAGCCCCGCGACGACATAGCCGGTGTTGGAATATTGCCATTGGGTGCCCGGCTGGAAATCCAGCGGCGCCTTGGCCCAGCGATCGACGATGCCCTGCGGCGTAGTCGGGGTCGCCATCGCCTTGAAGCTGTAATCCTGCGGCCAGTAATCGCGCAGGCCCGAGGTGTGGCTGAGCAACTGCCGGATGGTGATCTTGTCGCCATCGGTGATGCCGGGGATATATTTGCCGACCGTATCGTCGAGCGACAGCTTGCCCTCATCGGCGAGCAGCAGGATCGCGGCGGCGGTGAACTGCTTGGACACCGAGGCGATCTGATAGGGGAGTTTCGGGTCGGCGGGGCCGTTCTGTCCCTCATATTGCTTGCCGTAAGCCTTGGTCAGCACGATCTTCCCGCCGCGGACCACCGCGATCGAGGCGGAGGGGACGCCGGTGTCGGACAGCGTCTTGCCGACCAATATATCGATCTTCTGGATTTCCGCCGGGGTCAGGGCCTGGGCAAGGAGCGGGGCAGGGGCGATGAACGCAATCGCCGCCAGCAGGGTCGGGTATCTCATGACGCGCAAGGAAGCAGGTTTGCAGGGGCGGTGCAACGGGGTGTTGGATTGGAGGCGTGTCGAAGGCTGATTGCAAACCCCGACCTCCGTTCGGCCTTAATGGGGCTTTCTCACACCACCCCGGCGGAGGCCGGGGTCCAGTTGCCATGTCCCTGCGTTGGGGGAGGGCACCGCGTGCCTCATAATGCGTCGAAGCTGGACCCCCGCTTTCGCCGGGGTGGTGCAAAACAGGGAGAAGGGGAATGACCACAGCACTGACCATCCTCGGCTGGTCGATCATCCTGTTGTTCGTCCACATCGCGCTGCAATCGCAACTGGCGAGGTTGGACCGTGGCATCGGCTGGATGCGGGGCCGCGCGATGGAGTGGCTGCGCGGCTGGGCCGCCATGCGGGGCGGGCCGAGCGCGCCTTCGCCAACGACTGCGAGACCTGCCCTGTTTTCATCGCGTTGGCGCTTGGGCTTGCCGCTACGGGGAAGAACGGCGGCCTGGCGGCGACCGGCGCGTGGATGAGGTTCCTCGCGCGGGTCGCCTGCTTGCCGCTCTATATCTTAGGCATTCGGTACGTCCGGTCGCTGGCCTATCTGGTGTCGATGGTCGGGCTGGCGTTGACGCTTATCCGTTTCCTGTGACGGGCACGCCGTACAGATCGTGTTCGTCGGCGTCCTCGATGGCGACCAGGACGATATCGCCGACTGACAGATGCCCCGCATCGCGCAGGAAGACCTCGCCGTCGATCTCGGGCGCGTCGGCCTGGGAGCGGCCGGTCGCGCCGCCCTCCTCGTCCACCGCGTCGATGATGACGGGCAGGGTGCGGCCGACCTTGGCGGCGAGCTTGGCGGCGGAGATGGCGGCGGTCTTTTCCATGATCCGCGCGTAGCGCTCCTCCTTCACCGCCTCCGGGACGTGATCGGGCAGGGCGTTGGCGGCAGCGCCCTCCACGGGCTCGAAGCGGAAGGCACCGACCCGGTCGAGCTGGGCTTCATCCAGCCAGTCGAGCAGATACTCGAAATCCTCCACCGTCTCGCCGGGGAAACCGACCACAAAGGTCGAGCGGATCGCGATGTCCGGGCAGATGTCGCGCCATTGGTGGATGCGCTGCAGCACCTTGGCGTCGTTGCCAGGGCGCTTCATGCGGCGAAGTACCGAGGGCGCGGCATGCTGGAACGGAATGTCCAGATAGGGCAGCACCAGCCCTTCCGCCATCAGCGGGATCACCTGATCCACATGCGGATAGGGATAGACATAGTGCAGCCGCACCCACGGCGCGATCCTGCCGAGTTCGCGGGCCAGGTCGGTCATGTGCGGCACGACCTCCTGCCCCTTCCACATCCGCGGTTCCTTGCGGATGTCGATGCCATAGGCCGAGGTGTCCTGGCTGATGACCAGCAACTCGCGCGTGCCCGCCGCGACCAGTTTTTCCGCCTCGCGCAGGATCGCGTCGGGGCGGCGGCTGACCAGGTCGCCGCGAAGCGACGGAATGATGCAGAAGCTGCACCGATGGTTGCAGCCCTCCGAAATCTTCAGATAGCTGTAGTGGCGCGGCGTCAGCTTCAACCCCGCATCGGGGATCAGGTCGATATAGGGCGACAGGTTGGCGGGCGCGGCGGCGTGGACGGCCTCCACCACCTGCTCATATTCATGCGCCCCGGTGATCGCGAGAACGTCCGGGAAGCGGGTGCGGATCGCCTCGGCTTCCTTGCCCATGCAGCCGGTCACGATGACGCGGCCGTTTTCCTTGATCGCCTCGCCGATCGCCTCCAGGCTTTCCTCCTTGGCGGAGTCGAGAAAACCGCAGGTGTTGACCAGCACGACGTCGGCGCCGGCATAATCGGGCGACATCTGATAGCCATCGGCGCGGAGCTGCGTCAGGATGCGTTCACTGTCGACCAGGTTCTTGGGACAGCCGAGCGAGACCATGCCGACGCGCGGCGGAGTTGGGAGTTTCGTTGCCATGGGATGCGCGCGCACATAGTCCAGAATGGATGGCTTTTCCAGATGGCCTGCCACAGGCCGGTCGACAGGGCCGCGTGATGGCGGCATGGATCATTCGGACGATCCGGGCCGGGCGATGCGGGCCGGACGATAAGGGAATGGCGCGCGATGCTGGCGATCGGATTGATGTCGGGAACCTCGCTCGACGGGGTCGATGCGGCGCTGATCGAAACCGATGGCGAACGGATGGTGCGCCCCCTGGGGTTCCGCAGCGAGCCATATTCGGACAGCGCCCGCGCCGAACTGGCGGAGGCGACCGCGCTGGCCCTGACCTTCGACCGGCCGCGCGCCAGCCCGCCGATCGTAGCGGCGGGCGAGTTGATCGTGCGGACCCATGCCCTGGCGGTGCAGAAGCTGTTGCGCGATGCGGGTGTGGAGGCGGAGACGGTCGATGTCATCGGCTTTCACGGACAGACGGTCGCGCATCGTCCCGATCGGGGATGGACGTGGCAGATCGGCGAGGGGCAGGCGCTGGCCGATGCGACGGGCATCGCGACCGTCCATGACTTCCGGTCGGCCGACGTTGCCGCCGGGGGGCAGGGGGCGCCCCTGATCCCGGTCTATCATGCGGCGCTGGCGGCCGGGCTTGAACCGCCGGTGGCGCTGCTCAATCTGGGCGGGGTGGCCAATATCACCTTCATCGGTCGCGAGGGTGCGCTGGTCGCCTTCGATACAGGGCCGGCCAATGGATTGATCGATCACTGGATGGAGGCCGAATGCGGCCAGCGCTTCGACGCCGGCGGCGCGCTGGCGGCGGCGGGACGGGTGGACCCGGCGGTGCTCGCCAAGATGCTCGCCCATGGTTGGTTCGACCAGGCGCCGCCCAAGTCGCTCGACCGCAATGACTTCACGATCGAGGCGGCGCATGGCCTGTCCGCGGCGGATGGTGCGGCGACGCTCACCGCCTTCACCGCGCGCACGGTCGCGCGTGCGTTCGACCATTTGCCAGAGCGGCCACGTCGGTTGCTGGTCGCGGGCGGCGGCCGGCACAATGCCACGATGCTGGCGATGATCGCGGCGGAGACGGGGCTGACGCCCGAGCCGACCGACAGATTGGGCTGGAACGGCGACGCGCTGGAGGCAGAGGGGTTCGCCTATATGGCGGTCCGGCGGTTGCGCGACCTGCCAATCAGCTTTCCGGGGACGACCGGCGTGCCTCGGGTCATGACGGGTGGCATGCTGTGCTGTCCGGCCGAGGTCTGAACCGATCGCGGGTCAGCGCCGGGGCGCTTGTCTCGATGATCGGCTTGTTCGCGTTCCGCCCGAATCGGGCGAGCAGGCCGGCTCGAGTTCAGCGGCCTCGCCTTTGACAAACTCCGCAATCAGCGCGCGACATAGGCGTCGATCAGCGCGCCGACATAATCGGGATGGTCGCTGGTCAGTTCGCGTGCGGGGCGTCCCTTGGCATAGATGAACCCGGCGAGCGGATAGGTGGTGCTGCCCAGTCCGTCGGAGTCGCGGAACCACACGCGGACCTGGCTCCAGTCATTGGCGGGCGAGACGTCGAACAGCGTCACATCCTGTTCGGCATGGCCGCGCTCGCCATTCTGGACCGACCAGTTGGCATGCGTCAGCATCAGCACCCGGTCCTCGACGACGCGACTGACCACCGCGACATGGCCGAGCGGCAGGCGGCCGGTCTTCTGGAAGACCGCGACCGCGCCGATCCGCGGCGTGTGTCCGCGCGGATACTTCCCGGCGGCCTGCTGCCACCAGGTCCAGGCGTCGCCATAGATTTCGATGCCCGAGGCCTGACGTGCGAACGGTACGCATTGCCCGACATAGTCGAGAAGCGAGCGTGCAGGACTCGGTGTCACGCCGATCAGCGCGGCAAGTGACAGGATTGCCTTGGAAATCATGCCCTTCATACGCGGAAGGCTACGAAACGGGCATTAACGCCGACCTGCCGGAATTGGTTAACGGCGGGGTGGGCGGCGAGGGGCGATAGCGATGCGATGAATTGAGCGGAATTGAGGGTGATCGCACCCTTGACGGCTATCCGCGTCGGGCGCTGGCGCGGGCCTCGAGGATATCCCACAGCCCGCGATGCTGGACGAGCAATTGGGTCGCGCCGAATCCGCGTGCGCGCGCCAGGCCGACGATCTGCGCCTCCTCCTCGGCATCGTGCAGGATCGGTTCGGGCATGATGCTCTTGGGCGCGGGCAGGGCGAAACGCGCCGACGCGTGGTCGAGCAATCGGCGGATCGATCGCCAGTCGAGGATCAGGGCCGAGACAGCGCCGGTCGCGCAGCCACGCCGGTCCGAATTGGCCAGCATCTCCAGCGTCTGGCGCAGATGGGTGAGCGCGGCATCCGTCTGTGCCTGCCCCGGCGTCGAGGGCAGCGGGCCTGCGGCGGAGGTCAGGCTTGCGAGATAGGCGCGTTCATACGCAAAGGCGGTCGAGGACTGGATCAGCCAGGGCAGCGTTTCGATCTGGATACCGCGCGCCATGGCATAATCGATCATACTCGGATGATTGCCATGAACGGTGCAAATGGCGTGGATCGCATCCGTCAGATCGTGGAGCAGCGCCTGGGGCAGCAAAAGCGCCTGGACATGCGGATGTTCCGCGCTGCCCAGCCGGGCGAGAATCCCCGGTATGTCGCCACGCCGATCATGCTGCTGCGCGTCAAAGGCCGTGTTGGTCCCCATATCCGTCCCGAATGAGCCTTTGCGTCGGCTGTTTGCCCTTGTCCTTACGCCCCACATGCGAAGGCTTAATCCGAGATCGTTAATGACGGGTTTACGAAGTGGTCGGTGCGATCGGCCCGGAGGATCGGCGGCGAGCCGTGCCGCGAACCGGCTTGCCGGATGGCGGTGGCCCCGCGATAACGCCCGTCGATCGGGGACGGGGAGGACCGCCCCGCAGCAGTGTGTGGAGTGGTATGGATGCGCAAATGGGTGTTGGCTCTGGCGCTGGCTTCGGTCGGTGCCTCGCTGGGGACGGCCGCCATGGCGGCTGAACAGGCGGAAAAGCCCGGCGACCTGACGCTGGCCCGAGTTTTCGGAAGTCCCGACCTGTCGGGTTCGCAGCCGCGCGGGCTTCGCCTGTCGCCCGATGGGACGCTGCTGACGTCGTTGCGCCCGCGCGCGGACGAGAAGGAACGGCTGGACCTCTGGGCGCGGGATACGCGCACCGGCGAGGAACGGATGCTGGTCGATTCGAAGAAGGTCGGGTCCGGTGCGGAACTGTCCGAGGCGGAAAAGATGCAGCGCGAGCGCGCCCGCATCGGCGGATCGAAGGGGATCGTCGCCTATGACTGGGCGCCCGACGGCAAGTCGATTCTGGTGCCGCTCGATGGGGACCTGTATCTCGCCAGCCTGGACGGCCACGTCCGTCGCCTGACCAACACGCCCGGCGGCGAGTTGAACCCGATCGTCAGTCCCAAGGGCGGCTTTGTCAGCTTCGTGCGCGACCAGAACCTCTGGTCCATGCCGCTGAACGGCGGCGAGGCGCGGGCCTTGACCAAGGATGGCGGCGGCACCGTCCATTTCGGTGAGGCCGAGTTCGTCGCGCAGGAGGAAATGCACCGCTTCACCGGCTATTGGTGGAGCCCTGACGAACGCTATATCGCGGTCGAACGGTTCGACGATGCGCCGGTCAAGGTCGCGGTTCGCGCGGCGATCGGCGCGGCGGGGACCAAGATCTACGAACAACGCTATCCGGCGGCGGGCACGCCCAATGCGCTGGTCGATCTCTACGTCATGAAGGCGGACGGGTCGGGCCGCGTGAAGGTCGATCTGGGCAGCAATCCCGACATCTATCTGGCGCGGGTCGACTGGACGCCGGACGGCTTGGCGATGCTGGTCCAGCGTGAGAGCCGCGACCAGAAGCGGCTCGACATGCTGCGCGTCGACCCGGTGACGGGCAAGTCGACGGTCCTGTTCACCGAGCGTTCGGGCGACCGGAGCTGGCTGAACCTGTCGGACGCCTATCGGCCGATGAAGGACGGCAGCCTGATCTGGCGGTCGGAGCGGGACGGCTATGGCCATCTCTATCGCTTCGCCGATGGCCAGTGGACGCAACTGACCAAGGGGCCGTGGGTCGTCACCAATCTGGTCGGCGTGGATGAGGCGAAAGGGCGGCTCTATTTCACCGGGCTGAAGGACGATGTCCTCGAACAGCATCTCTATGCGGTCGACATCGCGCATCCCAACGTCATCACCCGCCTGACCGAGCGCGGCTATACCAACAGCGCGTCGATGGATTCGTCGGCCAGCCGCTTCATCGTGTCGCGCTCCAGCCCAAGCCAGCCGACCGAGGTCTATCTGGCCGACACCAGCGGCAAGCGGCTGAGCTGGATCAACGAGAATGCGATCGTCGCCGGGCACCCCTATGTGCCCTATCTCGCCAGCCACCGCGAGACCAAGTTCGGTACGATCAAGGCCGATGACGGCACGACGCTCTATTGGGAGATGATTACCCCCAAGCTGGTGCCCGGCAAGCGCTACCCCGTCTTTTTCCAGCATTATGGCGGCCCCGGCACCGGCCAACAGGTCACGCGTGGCTGGCAGGGCGCGCTGCCGCAATATCTGGTCGATCAGGGCTGGATCTTCTTCCAGATCGACAATCGCGGGTCGTATAATCGTGGCAAGGCGTTCGAGGATGCGATCTATCACGCGATGGGCACGGTTGAGGTCGCCGACCAGCTTGCGGGCGCAAAGTATCTGAAGAGCCTGGACTTCGTCGATTCCGCACGGATCGCGACCTATGGCTGGTCCTATGGCGGCTATATGTCGCTCAAGATGCTGGAAAAGACGCCGGGCGTCTATGCCGCCGCCGTGTCGGGGGCGCCCGTCACCGACTGGCAGCTCTACGACACCCATTATACCGAACGCTATCTGGGTGATCCGCGCACCGATTCGCAAAGCTATGCGACGTCGCAGGCGATCACCGATGCCGCAAAAATCCACGATCCGCTGCTGCTGATCCACGGTATGGCCGACGATAACGTCTTCCTCGACAATTCGACCGCCTTCGCCGCCCAGATGCAGAAGACCGACACGCCGTTCGAGATGATGCTCTATCCCGGCCAGACCCACCGCGTCGGCGGTCCGGGGATTTCGGAGCATCTGTGGCACACGATCCTGAACTTCCTTGATCGGACGGTGAAGGATAACCCCGCGAAGAAGTGATCCGCTCCTGCCTGCTACGGGGAGGGGGACCATGCAAAGCATAGTGGGGAGCGTGCCGTGTAGGGCGCACCTGTGCGGCAAGCCCCCTCCCTTATCGCTGCGCGCTGCTACCTCGCAGTAACGGGGAAGATTTACGGACGTGGACATGGCATTCCTGAAAACCTTCCATCTCTGGCCCTTTCTCGACACGCTGGTCAGCTATCTGACCGCCTTCGTGCTGGGGACCGTGATCGGTACAGAGCGGCAATATCGCCAGCGCACCGCCGGGCTGCGAACCAATGCGCTGGTCGCGATCGGCGCGGCGGCGTTCGTCGATCTGGGGCAGCGGCTGGGCGGCGATATCGAATCGATGCGCATCATCGCCTATGTCGTGTCGGGCATCGGCTTTCTGGGCGCGGGCGTCATCATGAAGGAGGGGATGAACGTTCGCGGGCTGAACACCGCGGCGACCCTGTGGTGTTCGGCGGCGGTCGGGGCGATCGCGGGCAGCGACATGATGGCGGAGGCCGTGCTGCTGACCTTCATGGTGCTGCTCGCCAACACCGCATTGCGCCCGCTGGTCGAGGCGATCAATCGCATCCCGGTCGATGGGCGGCATGTCGAGGCGACCTATTCGGTGAGCCTGACGACCAGCACGGCGTCGGCGGGGCCGATCGGCGATCTTCTGGTCGAACATCTGGAGGGGGCAGGCCTTCCCGTTGGCGAGTTGGAAACCGAGGAACTGGGAGAGGATCGGATCACCGTCACCGCCACCCTGACCAGCACGATCGTCGAAGCGGGCGAACTCGACCGGATCACCGATCATTTTCAGACGGTCCATGGCATCACCCACGCCACCTGGGCGGCGAGTACGCATGATTGAGCCCATGCCGGCCAGCCCCGCACAGACCGGGGCCTGTGCCACACGGTCATGACGCCTCCATCCCAACCAAGACTTCCCGTCGGGAAACGCGCACTTTTCGCAAAGTTGGTGGACGTGTCCGCGCAATGACGCTACCGGCTCACGCTTCCGAGTGGAGGGTAGAATGGGTTATCGCGTAGTGGTCGCCGGGGCGACGGGTAATGTCGGCCGGGAAATGATCAACATCCTGGCGGAGCGGGAATTCCCGATCGACGAACTGGCGGTCGTCGCCTCGTCGCGCAGCCAGGGCGACCAGATCGAATATGGCGAGACGGGCAAGATGCTGACCGTCAAGAATATCGAGCATTTCGATCCCACCGGCTGGGACATCGCACTGTTCGCGATAGGATCGGACGCGACCAAAATCTACGCCCCCAAATTCGCCGCCGCCGGTTGCGTGGTGATCGACAATTCGTCGCTCTATCGCATGGACCCGGACGTGCCGCTGATCGTGCCGGAAGTGAACCCCGATGCGATCGACGGCTACACCGCCCGGAACATCATCGCCAACCCGAATTGCTCGACCGCGCAGATGGTCGTCGCGCTCAAGCCGCTCCACGACAAGGCGAAGATCAAGCGGGTCGTCGTCGCGACCTATCAGTCCGTCTCGGGCGCGGGCAAGGCGGGCATGGACGAACTGTTCGAGCAGAGCCGCAACATCTTCGTCGGCGATCCGGCCGAGCCCAAGAAGTTCACCAAGCAGATCGCGTTCAACGTGATCCCGCACATCGACAGCTTCCTGGACGACGGCTCGACCAAGGAAGAGTGGAAGATGGTCGCCGAAACCAAGAAGATCCTCGACCCCAAGGTGAAGATCACCGCGACCTGTGTTCGCGTGCCGGTCTTTGTCGGCCATTCCGAGGCGCTGAACATCGAGTTCGAGAATGAGATTTCGGCGCAGGAAGCCCAGGATATCCTGCGCGAGGCACCCGGGGTCATGCTGATCGACAAGCGCGAGGACGGCGGCTACGTCACGCCGGTCGAATGCGTCGGCGACTATGCGACCTTCATCAGCCGCGTGCGCGAGGATTCGACAGTCGACAACGGCCTGTCGCTGTGGTGCGTGTCGGACAATTTGCGCAAAGGCGCGGCGCTGAACGCGGTGCAGATCGCCGAGTTGCTCGGTCGTCGCCACCTGAAGAAGGGCGGCTGATCCCGCCCCTCCTGGCGAGGGGATCGCTACGAAGCAGTCCAGCGGTTCCGGTCGGTTCCGCTGGATTGCTTCGCGCGGCTCGCCATGGCGGCTTGCGCCTATCGCCCGACGTAAAGCTCCGGCCGATGCCAGGCGAAGAGGATCAGGCTGATTGCCGCGGCGCTGATCGCCGACCAGATCAGTTGCGGGCCGGTCACGACCGGGATCGCCAGGCTGAGGATGACGACGTCCAGCGCGATTTGCGTCATGCCCATATTCCATCCGCGCTTGCGAAACAGCCAGATGGTGATGACGCCGGTACCGCCGACGCCTGCCTGATGCCGGGCAAGCGCCAGGATGCCCATGCCGATCACGGTGCCGCCGACCAGCGCGGCAAAGGCCGGGTGGACGGTGTCGATATGCACCGACACCCGCGTGATCTCCGAGGCGACCGCGATGCCGATATTGACCAGCACGGTCTTCACCGCGAAGCGGGTGCCCATCACCTTGTGCGCGAACAGGAAGAAGGGAATGTTCACCAGCGTGAACAGGACCCCGGCCGGCAGCGGGATGAGATAGGACAGCAGCAGCGCGACGCCGGCAATGCCCCCCGTCACCAGTCCTGCCGCTTTGAGGAACACCAGCCCGACGATCAGCAACGTGCAGCCGATGAAGATCGCATAGGCGTCTTCCAACAGGCTGTGCGGGCGGCCAATGGGGCTGGGCGGCAGGGTATCGGTATCGGAGGCGGTGATCGCGGTCATGGAGTGTCCGGTTAGAGGTCCGGCATCCGCTCCCGTTCATCCTGCTTCTTGGCGGCAGATGGTCCCTGTGTAGCGCAAACCGCGCGTCGCGCCAATCGGCTCGGGCGGTGGGGCTGAGGAACTGCACTATCGCACGATCAGCCACCCGATCCCGGCCAGTGCCGTCAGGGCATAGAGACCGCCCTGCGCGCGAAAGAGATATGCCGCGCCGAGGACACCGATCGCGGCCAGCGCGGCCGTGGCAACCTGATGCGGCGCGATCCGTTCCAGAAGGATGAACGCGCCGACCAGATTGGCCGCCGCATTGATTCCGATCCACAGATAGGAGGGCAAGACCCCGATCGAACCGACCAGCGGCAGCTTGATCGTGGCGAAGCCACGCATCGTCGTCGGGAAGAGATCGGCCGCGAGATGAAAGCCGACCCCAAAGCCCAGCCCCGCGGCCACCGGCCATGTCCGATTGTCCAGCAACGCGACGTAGAAGGGAAGCACGCTGTGGATCAGCGCGCTGCGATGCTGAAGCTGGAGCGGCGTGTCGAGATCGGGCAACCGCGTCCCCGCTGCCGTCGCCGCCGCGACCGTGGCGATCAGCATCCATGGCCCACCCCCACCGGCGAACGCCAGGATCACCGCAAGGAGAATGAATAGGGATGCTGCCATGGGCGGCGGCTAACGGCTTGTACCCCTTTTGTCCATCATCGTGACTCGCTGAGAATCAGAAAAAAGCACGGATTCCGGCCATTTTGCGTTGGCCTGCTGAGAAGGCTACTCATCGCGCGCCTGCCGCCCCCTCTGACAGGTCAAGAGTACAATTTTTTGAGGGTGGTCGCGGCATCCCGCTGCGGCATGGTCGGGGGCATGACCATGCACGCCAAAGCCGGTGTCGGGGCGCTGACCGACCGCGAAAAACAGACGCTGCGTCTGATCGTGCGGGGGCATGATGCCAAGTCCATTGCGCGCGCGTTGAACCTGTCGGTCCACACCATCAACGAACGCCTGCGCGACGCCCGCCGCAAGCTGGCCGTGTCAAGCAGCCGCGAGGCGGCGCGGATACTCTTGGAGGTGGAGGGCGAGCCGCCGATCGTGCCCCCCGATTTTATGGGGGACAGGAGGATCGGGGAAGATCGCGCCGCCCCGGTGGTCGATGACGAACCAGCGCCGGTCATCGGCGCGGGGCGCGGCATCCGCCGTGCCCGGATTATCATCGGAGCGACGCTCATGACCCTTGCCTTCAGCCTGCTGGCCCTTGGCGGCTTGACCCATATGGCCTCCACACCACCCCAGGCGGCTCCGACTTCCACGACGGCGACCGATCCGGCGGCTGTCGAGGTCGCGCAACGTTTCGTGCAACTGATCGACCAGAGCCGTTGGGCAGACAGCTATCGCTTGACTACGGCCAGCTTCCGCAAGCTCAACACCGAACAGGTCTGGGCAAGTACGTCGGAGAAGGTGCGGGGACCCTTGGGAAAAATGGTGTCACGCACCTTCCTGAGCCAGGACGACAGCCCCGCGCCGCCCGCCGGTTATCGGATGGTGCGGTTCAACACGCGGTTCGGGACGTCGGCGGACATCATCGAGACGGTGACGCTGGAGCGCGAGAATGGCGAGTGGCGGGTCGCTGGGATTTATGTCGGCTAAAACAGGCTACCCTCACCTTTCCGGTGCTTAGCGCCTCCCTCCCTTTCCCACCGGGAGTGGGAAGGGTGAGGGCAGCGGCAAGAAAGGTCCCCATTCGCCAAAATCCGTATTAGGAGGGCCCGGTAAAGCCTAACGCCGGAGACCGAACCCTTGGCCGACACCGCCCCCGAAATCCGCTTTTTCGACAGCTTCGACGGCACCCCGATCGCCTGGCGTGAGATGGGGGAGGGGCGGCCGGTGGTGCTGATCCACGGCTATTTCTCCGACGCGTACACCAACTGGATCCGCTACGGTCACGCCGCCACCATTGCCGCCAAGGGCTACTGGGTGATCATGCCCGACCTGCGTGCCCATGGCGAAAGTGGCAAGCCGCATGATCCCGCCGCCTATCCCGCCGATGCACTGACCCGTGATGGCCATGCGCTGATCGCGCATCTGGGACTGACCGATTATGATTTGGGGGGCTATTCGCTCGGCGCGCGGACGGTGTGCCGAATGCTCGCGACGGGGGCCGAACCGGGCAAGGCGATCTTCGCGGGCATGGGGCTGGCGGGACTGCTGCATACGGACCGCCGGGTCGATCACTTCACCAGGATCCTGACGCGGCTGGGCGAACATGAGCGTGGCAGCCCGGAATGGATGGCCGAGGCATTTCTGAAGACCACCGGCGGCGATCCGGTGGCGCTGCTCCATATCCTGCAGACATTCGCCGATACGCCGCTGTCGGTGATCGAGGGTTTCGACCTGCCCGCGCTGGTGGTGGCGGGCGTCGAGGATTTCGACAATGGCGCCGCGGTCGAACTGGCCGAGGCGTTGCCGCGCGGACGCTATGTCGAGATTCCGGGCAACCACATGAGTTCGGTGACGAAACCCGAACTGGGGGCGGCAATCGCGCAGTTTCTCGCGGCTTGACGGGGGCGGACAAAGCCGCGCAACTATATTCCAGCGACCCCGTTTCGAGGGTTTTCAGGATAACAGGGGGATAATCATGATCCGTTTCGCCGTTTCCGGCAGCATCCTCGCCATCGCGCTGGCGGGTGCCGCCCAGGCGCAGACCGCCGCTCCCGCGAGCCCGCCGCCCGCCACTGTCGCGGGGGCCGATGCTTTTGTCGCGGAGGCCGAGAAGACGCTGGGCGAAAAGTCGATCGGGGCGCAGCAGATCGCCTGGGTCAATGCGACCTATATCACCGACGACACCGATGCCCTGGCCGCCGCGTCCGGTGCGGAAATGACCGATCTCGCGGTCCGCTATGGCCTGGGGGCCGCGCGTTATCAGGCGCTGCCGGGATTGTCCTATGACACCAAGCGCAAGCTCGATCTGCTGCGCGGCGGGATCACGCTGCCGGCGCCGACCACGCCGGGTGCGGCGGCGCAGCTTTCGATGCTGACGACGCGCATGTCGTCGTCCTATGGCAAGGGCAAGGGCACGCTGAACGGTCGGCCGATCAACGGATCGGATATCGAAGCCGCCATGGGCAGCGAGCGCGACCCCGCCCGCCTGAAGGAAATGTGGATCAGCTGGCATGACCAGGTCGGCGCACCGATGCGTGCCGATTACACCCAGATGACCGCGCTTGCCAATCAGGGCGCGAAGGAACTGGGCTATGCCGATGCGGGGGCGATGTGGCGCTCGGGCTATGACATGACGCCGGAGCAGTTCGCGCAGTTGACCGACCGGATCTGGGGTGAGGTCGAGCCGCTGTACAAGGCGCTGCACACCTATGTCCGCTGGAAGCTCAACGAGAAATATGGCGACGCCGTCCAGTCGAAGACGGGGCCGATCCGTGCCGACCTGCTGGGCAATATGTGGGCGCAGGAATGGGGCAATATCTATGATCTCGTCGCGCCCAGGGGCGCGGGCGATGTCGGCTATGACACCGGCGACTTGCTCAAGGCCAAGGGCTATGACCCGGTCAAGATGGTGAAGGCGGGCGAGGGCTTCTATTCCTCGCTGGGCTTCGCGCCGCTGCCGCAGACCTTCTGGCAGCGGTCGCAGATCGTGAAACCCGCCGATCGCGAGGTGATCTGCCACGCGTCGGCCTGGGACATCGACAATCTGGACGATATCCGGATCAAGATGTGCACCAAGGTGAATGCCGACGACTTCGTCACCATCCACCATGAACTCGGCCATAATTACTATCAGCGCGCCTATAAGGACCAGCCGTTCCTCTATAAGAACGGCGCGAATGACGGGTTCCACGAGGCGATCGGCGATACTGTCGCATTGTCGATCACGCCCGATTATCTGGTGAAGATCGGCCTGCTCGATGCCGCGAAGGTGCCGAGTGCCGACAAAGATATCGGGCTGCTGTTGCGCCAGGCGATGGACAAGGTTGCGTTCCTCCCCTTCGGCCTCTTGATCGACAAGTGGCGCTGGGGGGTCTTCTCCGGCCAGATTGCAGCGAACCAGTATCAGGCGGGCTGGGACGCGCTGCGCCTGAAATATCAAGGCGTGGTGCCGCCGGTCGCACGCGATGAAACGAAGTTCGATCCGGGCGCGAAATACCATATTCCGGCGGGCGTGCCCTATGCGCGCTATTTCCTCGCGCGGGTGCTACAGTTCCAGTTCTACAAGGCCGCCTGCGAGCAGGCCGGATGGAAGGGGCCGCTGCACCTTTGTTCCTTCTTCGGCAACAAGGCGGTTGGCCAGAGGCTGAACGCGATGCTGGCGATGGGACAGTCCAGGCCCTGGCCAGATGCGCTTCAGGTGTTCACCGGAAGCCGTGAGATGTCGGGCAAGGCGCTGGTCGAATATTTCGCGCCGCTCAAGGCCTGGCTTGACCAGCAGAACAAGGGCAAACCGCAGGGCTGGTAATGACCGATCCCTCCCCAAGGCACATTTGGGGAGGGATGGCCCCCGGGGCTCCTGTTGAATGGGCGATAAATCGCTCCGATTCAGTCTCTTGCAGTGCCTTTTTCACCTGCATTCGGTGTGCTGCCGCGCAGGGATAGCAAGGCCGCCGCGACCGCCGCGCAGGCGGCAAGGCTACCGAGGAGGGACGCCACCCCCCACTTGCCGCCGATCCGGTCCAGCCCTTGTTTGCCCAGCACGGGCGCTGGGGCGGCCTTGATCGGCGTGGGGCGGCGAGGCGGTGACTTACGTGGCGAGGCGCGCTTGGTCGAACGCGGCTTGGGTGGCGATTTGACCTTGGGCTTGGCGGAGGTTTCGGCCGATGCGCCTTCCTCGCCCCCGGTCTTGAGAGTGTCGTCCGATGCCTTAGCCGGTGGGCGCTTGCGGAATGCGCTCGAACCGGCCGTTTTCGGGCTGGCGCGACGGCGGGGCGGGCGGGGCGTTTTCGGATCCGGTGTATCGACCATCGACAATCAACCCCCTGTTATCGGTTCGATCCTGTAACGCGCCGCCCGTCGCTCGGGTTGCCGATCAGCGGAACGGCGGCTCGCTGAACGCGCGAAGCTTGCGGCTGTGCAGTTTGTTGCCCTCGCGGCGGAGCTGTTCGCACGTCTCGATACCGATCCGCATATGCTCGCTGATCGCGCGCTCATAAAAGCGATTGGCCTGACCCGGCAGCTTCAGCTCGCCGTGTAGCGGCTTGTCCGACACGCAGAGCAAGGTCCCATAGGGCACGCGGAAACGATAGCCCTGGGCCGCGATGGTCGCGGATTCCATGTCGATCCCGACCGCGCGGCTGAGCGAAAAACGCAGTGCCGATTTGGAGTAGCGCAGCTCCCAGTTGCGGTCGTCGGTGGTCACGATCGTGCCGGTGCGCAGCCGACGCTTGAGTTCGTCGCCCGACTGGCCGGACACGATCTCCGCGGCATTGGCGAGCGCGACCTGCACCTCGGCAATGGCGGGCACGGGAATTTCCGGCGGCAGCACGTCGTCCAGCACATGGTCGTCGCGCAAATATGCATGCGCCAGCACATAATCGCCGATCCGCTGGCTGGGGCGAAGCCCGCCGCAATGGCCGATCATCAGCCATGCTTCGGGCCGCATCACGGCCAGATGGTCGCAGATCGTCTTGGCGTTGGACGGGCCGACGCCGATATTGACCAGCGTGATGCCCGTGCCGTCCTTGGCGACCAGATGATAGGCGGGCATCTGGTGACGCCGCCACGCGCTGTCGGTGACGATCTTGTCGACGTCCTCGGGACGTTCGATCACGATCCCGCCCGCACCCGACAGCGCGATGAAGCGCGACCCCTCGCCAAGCTGCGACGCGCCCCAGCGGACGAACTCGTCGACATATCGATGGTAATTGGTGAACAGCACATAGCGCTGGCAATGCTCGGGCGGCGTGCCGGTATAGTGGCGCAGGCGCGCGAGCGAGAAATCGGTACGCAGGCCGTCGAACAGCGCGAGCGGCCGAACGCCATCGGCAGTCATCCACAGGCCATCGGCAATCTCGTCACCGATCTGCGCCAACTCGGTCGCAGGGAAGAACCGCGCCAGCTCGGCGGCCGATACCGTGTCCAGGCTCAGCGCGTGGCCGGGGTCGAGAACATAGGGAAAGGGGATTTCCTGGTGCCCGGCGACCGCTTCGACCGAAACATCATAATCCTCGATCAGCAGGGTAAGCTGTTCGACCAGATAGTCCTTGAACAACGCGGGTTTGGTCACGCTGATGCGATATTCCCCCGCCGACACCAGCCGCCCGAAAGAGCGCATCGGGGTCGGTCGCCCGGCTTCTCCGCGATAGGTGAGCCGGATCTCGGGATAGGCGAAGCAGCCATGCGCGCGCTCGTCGAGGCCGGGCACCGTGCCATCCTGGAGATAGGCGGTCAGTGCGTTCTTCAGCCGCGTGACGGAGGCGGTGTAGAGACGGTCGAGTTCCTCGACGATTTGAACGGCTTGAGTCATGGTCGAGGAGCTAGGCGCTGTCGCGGGCGCTGGCAAGCGGCCCCGCATGGCGGAAGGCGGTCGTCCCGCCTTCCGTTGGATCGAGCGTCAGGCGCCCTGCGACGAATTCTCGTCATCATGCGTGCCGCGCAGCTTGGCCGCGCCGAACGCCGCCCCCGCCACGGCGGCGGCCACCCCTGCGGCAATCCCCGCGGCGGCATAGGGATGCCCCTTCACCTTTTCGCCGAAGCTCTTGGCCGGGGCCTGTTTCTCAGGGGGGACATAGGTGGTCATGACCATATTCCTCTCAACGCTATGGGGTCATTGCCGAAAACGCGCCGCCCATGGTCGCTGTTCCACGCATTATCCGATCGGCGGCGCGTCCGGGCGATCAGATCTGGGCCAGCAGGTGTTCGGCCGAGCTGACCTTGAACTCGCCAGGGGCCTCGACAAAAAGCTGCTCGACGACGCCGTCACGGACCAGCATGGTGTAGCGCTGGCTGCGCGTGCCCATGCCCAATTTGGACCCGTCCATGGTCAGACCGACGGCCTGCGCGAAATCGCCATTGCCGTCCGCGAGCATCGTGATGCCGTCCGACCCGCTGGCCTTGCCCCAGGCCTTCATGACGAAGGCGTCGTTGACCGCCGTGCAGGCGATTTCGTCCACGCCCTTGGCCTTCAGGGCATCGGCCTGCGCCACGAAGCCTGGCAGATGCTGGGCCGAGCAGGTCGGCGTGAAGGCACCCGGCACGGCAAAAAGCGCAATGCGGCGACCGGCGAAATAATCGGTGGTCGACACCTGTTCGGGGCCCTCGGCCGTCACCTTGACCAACGTGGCGGCGGGGATGCGGTCTCCAACCTTGATCGTCATCGTTCCAATCCTTCGGGGCATTGCGGCCCGGCACGTCGCCGGTCGTTCGTGCCCGTCCATGCCGTCGAACCCCGTGGCATTTCAAGCATGGCGAGGCGAAGCGGTGATGCCTATAGTCGAGCCGTGCATCAGCTGACTTATCTATCCGGCCAATTTCTGCTGGCCATGCCGGGCATGATTGACGCCCGTTTCGATCACGCGATCATCGCCATGTGCGCTCATGACGAAGGAGGGGCGCTGGGCATCGGGCTGGGCGCGACGCTCGACGGCATCGGCTTTCATACGCTGCTCGACCAGTTCGGTATCGCGCATGGCGATGCGCCCGATGCGCCCGTTCATTATGGCGGCCCGGTCGAACCGCGCCGTGGCTTTGTGCTGCACACCCATGACTGGCAGGGGCAGGACAGTATCGATGTCGGCGGCCGCTGGATCCTGTCCAGCACCGTCGACGTGCTGCGTGCCATTGCCGAGGGCAAGGGACCCGAACGCTGGGCCGTCGCGCTGGGCTATGCCGGATGGGATGCCGGACAGTTGGAAGCGGAGCTGCGCGAACCGGGTTGCTGGTTCAACGTCTGGGGCGAGCGTGCGATATTGTACGATGTCGAGCCGGAGGATCGTTGGCACGCGGCCTTCGGCGTGGCCGGGGTCGATCCCCGCCAGTTGGTGATGGGCGGCGGTACTGCCTGACGTATCAGATAAGGCATTGGCGCGTTTCTCCGCCTCCGGCGCGCATTCCCTGGCCGCGGGAAACCGGCGGACGGCGCGAAACGTGCGGTCGTATCGCATCGCATCGTATCGCATCGCATCGCACTGGGGCAATCATATAAAGATATCTTTATATTTGATCCCCGTTTTGATCGCGGCTAAGGCGTGGCCGTGCCGATCGGCGTAGCCTGCGTCTTGGTCGGCCCCATTTTGCACGGAGTTCCGTCGTGTCCACGACTGCTGCCACCAAGAACGATTATGTCATCAAGGATATCGGCCTGGCCGATTTCGGCCGCGCCGAGATCAAGATCGCCGAGACCGAGATGCCCGGCCTGATGGCCCTGCGCGAGGAATTCGGCGCGGCGCAGCCGCTCAAGGGCGCGCGCATCACCGGTTCGCTGCACATGACGATCCAGACCGCCGTGCTGATCGAAACGCTGACCGCGCTGGGCGCGGACGTCCGCTGGGCGACCTGCAACATCTTCTCGACCCAGGACCATGCCGCCGCCGCCATCGCCGCTGCGGGGATCCCGGTCTTCGCCGTGAAGGGTGAGTCGCTGGCGGATTATTGGGACTATGTCGGCGACATCTTCGACTGGGACAAGAATGGTGACGGCCAGACCGCCAACATCATCCTGGACGATGGCGGCGACGCGACCATGTTCGCGCTGTGGGGCGCCAAGCTCGAAGCCGGTCAGAGCTTTGGCGAGCCGGAGAATGAAGAGGAAGTCGAGTTCCAGCGTTCGGTCAAGGCCTTCATCGCCAGGAGGCCGGGCTATCTGACCCAGACGGTCAAGAACCTGAAGGGCGTGTCGGAAGAGACCACGACGGGCGTGCACCGCCTGTACGAGATCGCAAAGAAGGGCGAACTGCCCTTCCCGGCGATCAACGTCAACGACTCGGTCACCAAGTCGAAGTTCGACAATCTGTACGGCTGCAAGGAATCGCTGGTCGACGCGATCCGTCGCGCCACCGACGTCATGCTCGCCGGCAAGGTCGCCGCGGTCGCCGGTTTCGGTGACGTGGGCAAGGGCTCGGCCCAGTCGCTCCGCAACGGCGGCGCGCGCGTGCTCGTGACCGAGATCGACCCGATCTGCGCGCTGCAGGCAGCGATGGAGGGCTTCGAGGTCGTGACGATGGACGAGGCGGTGAAGCGCGCCGACATCTTCGTGACCGCGACCGGCAATGCCGACGTCATCACCGCCGATCACATGAAGGCGATGAAGCCGATGGCGATTGTCTGCAACATCGGCCATTTCGACAGCGAGATCCAGATCGCCGCGCTGTCCAACTACAAGTGGACCGAGGTGAAGCCCGGCACCGACCTGGTCGAATTCCCGGACGGCAAGCAGATCATCGTGCTGGCCAAGGGTCGCCTGGTGAATTTGGGCTGCGCCACCGGCCACCCGTCCTTCGTCATGTCGGCCTCGTTCACCAACCAGACGCTCGCCCAGATCGAGCTGTGGACGAAGTCCGAGAACTACAAGAACGAAGTCTATGTCCTGCCGAAGCACCTCGACGAGAAGGTCGCCGCGCTCCACCTCGAAAAGCTGGGCGTCCAGCTCTCGAAGCTGAGCGAAAAGCAGGCTGCCTATATCGGCGTGCCGGTCGAGGGTCCGTTCAAGCCGGACCACTATCGCTACTGATCCGCGACCGGGCTTCGGTCCGACGCGAGCAAGGGGCCGTCCGCAAGGGCGGCCCTTTTTGCATGACAGCCTGCTCTTTTCTTTGAAACGGCGCACCGTCTTCAATCTGGCGCTTTGCGGCACGATCGCGCTACAGATGCGGTCGATGTTGCGCCATGTTCCCGAAGCCTGCCCATGATCGCGATCAATAGCGTCGAGGCGGTCCTGCTGGGCGCTGGGGCCTGTCTGCTGATCGTGGCGGGCATGGTGCTGTTGTTCCTCGGTGTCCGCGCGCGGTCGGAAGCCGCGGCGGTCCGGCATGAACGCGATCGGCTGGACGCGCTGCTGCGCGCCGGGCCGGCGCTGCCGATGTTGGTGCGGGCCGATGGCGGGATCGACATGCCGCGACGGCTGGCGGACTGGCTCGGGCTCGTCGATGTCGCGCGCTTCCAGGAAGAACTGAGCGCTGATCATGGTGGCCTCGCGCCCGAGGACAATGCCGCGCTCGCCACCGATCTGACCGCGGCGCAGCGGACCGGGCGTGGTTTCCGCCGCATCGTCCGCCCCGTCGGATCGCCTCGCACGCTGTTGTTCGATGGCGCACGCGCGCCGCATGACCAGGGGGCCGGCGGGGCGGTGGTCGTCTGGGTCTTCGACATGACCGAGGCGCAGGATCAGATCGCCCGGCTGGAGCATGAGACCCGGCGACTGGGCAGCGCCTTCGAGGCTTTGACGGGGCTGATCGAGGCGGCTCCCCTGCCCATGTGGTATCGCGGGCCGGACCTGCGGCTCGCCATGGTCAACAGCGCCTATGTCGACGCGGTCGAGGGGCGCGATGCCGCCGATGTGGTCGGGCGCGGTCTGGAACTGGTCGAGGGATCGGGGCGTGGCGGACCGCTGGCGGGAGCGGCGGCGGCGCGCGATGCGGGGCGGCCGCATGATCAGGTTCTGCCCGCGACGATCGATGGCGCGCGCCGGGCGCTGCGCGTGTATGACGTGCCGTTGCCGACCGGCGACATTGCGGGGTTCGCGATCGATATCGAGGATCTCGAACAGTCGCGCGCCGGGGCCAAGCGTTTTGCCGAGGCGCAACGCGCGATGTTCGACCGGCTATCGGCGGCGGTGGCGCATTTCGGCCCGACGCGCGAGCTGGTCTTCTGTAACCAGCCTTTCCGTCGGATGTTCGCCATGCGTGCCGAATGGCTGGCCGATCACCCGGAATTCGACCGCATCCTGGAGCGGATGCGCGATGCCAAGCGCAGCCCCGAAGTGCGCGATTTCCCCGGCTGGAAAGCCGAACGCGTCGCCTGGTTCCGGCAGGCGAGCGGCGGGATCGAGGAGCAATGGCACCTGCCCGACGGGACGCATCTGCGCGTCGTGGCCCAGCCCTTGCCCGATGGCGGGCTGCTGCTGATCTTCGAGGACCGGACCGAAGAGGTGCAACTGGCCTCTGCGCGCGACACGCTGCTGCGCGTCCGGACCGCGACCTTCGATAATCTGTTCGAGGCGCTGGGCGTCTTCGCCGCCGATGGGCGGTTGCAGGTGTGGAACAACCGGTTCCGCGCCTTGTGGGGGCTGGAGGATGATTTCCTGTCCAGCCATCCGCGGGTCGACATGTTCGCCGACCGGGTGGCCGGGCGGCTGGCCACGCCGAGCCGGGCCTCGCTGATCGTCGATCTGGTGCGTTCGGCGGCGATCGAGCGGCAGCAGCGCGGCGGCCGGGTCGCACTGGCCGATGGGCGGCATTTCGAATTTGCGGGGGTGCCGTTGCCCGATGGCAATGCGCTGTTCACCCTGCTCGACATCACCGACAGCCGCCGCGCCGAACAGGCGCTGCGCGATCGGGCCAATGCGCTGGAGACGGCGGACAGGGTGAAGACCGCCTTCGTCGCGAATATGAGCTATGAATTGCGCACCCCGCTGACTTCGATCAGCGGCTTTGCCGAGATGTTGCATGGCGGGTTCGCCGGGGCGCTGCCCGACACGGCGAGAAGCTATGTCGAGGCCATTCTGGAATCCACCGAGCGGCTCGGCTTGCTGGTCGACGACGTGCTGGATCTGACGCGGGGCGGCGAGGGTGCGGAGATCGCGCGGGAGGATGTGGACGTTGCCGGCGTCGTGCGGATGGCGGCCGACACGATCCGCGCGGTCGTACGGCGGCGGCGGCTCGATTTCGCGGTCGAGATCCAGCGCTCGGTCGGGCGCGTGACCGGCGACCGGCGACGGTTGCAGGAAGTGATCGAACATCTGCTGCGCCATGCCGTCGAACAGACGCCGGAGGGTGGGCGAATCCTGCTCCATGCCGATGGCGATGCCGGGCGGGCGCGGATCATCGTCTCGGATGACGGGCAAGGGATGGACGCCGATTCGGTCGCGCGGGCCTTTGACCGTTTCGCCGAGCCGGAGATCAAGGCGACCGGCGAACGCGCGCTTGGGCTCGGTCTGCCGCTTGCACGGCAATTTGTCGAGGCGCATGGCGGGATCGTGACCCTGGTGTCCGAACCGGGCGAGGGAACGCTGGTGACGGTCGAATTGCCGCGCCGGGTGGTGGAGAAGAACAAGCCATGACGATCCGGCTGGCCGATGCGGCGGCGACCGAGGATTTCGGGCGGCGCCTCGCCGCGCATATCCGCCCCGGCGATGTCGTGACGCTGACCGGGACTCTGGGCGCAGGCAAGACCAGCCTGGCACGGGGTCTCCTCGCGGCGCTCGGACTTCCCGGCGAAGCACCGAGCCCGAGTTTCGCGATCGTTCAGCCCTATGCCCCGCCGGAAACGAGGATTCCGATCCTGCATGTCGATCTCTATCGGCTCGACGGACCCGACCAGCTCGACGAACTGGGGCTCGAGGATGCGTTATGGGACTCCGCGCTGATCGTCGAATGGCCGGACCGCGCGGGGGAAGGGGCCTGGCCACAGGCGCTGGCCCTGACGCTGGAGATGGATCCGGCCGGCGGTCGTGTCTTGACAGCCAGCGTGCCCTTGGGCTGGGAAGCGCGATGGCCGATATGACCCCTCCGGCGGATGCTCCCGCCTTTCTTGCCCGCGTCGGATGGGAAGGGGCCGTGATCGCGCCGCTTGCCGGTGACGCATCGTTCCGCCGCTATTTCCGGGTGACGCTCGACGGGCGCAGCGCGGTCCTGATGGATGCGCCGCCGCCGCATGAAGACCCACGCCCGTTCATCGCCATCGCCCGGTGGCTGGTCGGCCGGGGTTTCGTCGCACCCGCTATCCTGGGGGCGGACGAGGCGCGCGGACTGGTCCTGATCGAGGATTTCGGCGACGAGCGGATGCGCGAGGCGATCGAGGCGAACCCGGACGAGGCGATGGCGCTGTACGGCGGCGCGGTCGATCTGCTGGCCGCGTTGCGCGGCTATGCGCCCGAGGGGTTGGCGCCCTATGACGCCGCCGTGCTGCATCGGGAAGCGGCCTTGTTTCCCGAATGGTACACGCCGGCCGTCGGACTGGACGTCGATGTCGCGGCGTATCGTGCCGCCTGGGATCAGGTGTTCGACCATGCGATCACCGACAATCCGGTGACGGTGCTGCGCGATTATCATGTCGAGAATCTGATGCTGGTCGGGCCGATGCGCGGCTTCGGGCTGCTGGATTTCCAGGACGCGCTGGCCGGCCATGCCGCCTATGACCTGGTGTCGCTGCTCCAGGATGCGCGTCGGGATGTCGAGCCGTCGATCGAACAGGCAATGCTGGAGCGCTATCTGGCCGCGACCGGGGAAGGCGACGCGTTCCTCGATGCCTATCACGTGCTGGGCGCACAGCGGAACGCCAAGATCCTGGGCATCTTCACCCGGCTGTGGAAGCGCGACGGCAAGCCACGCTATGCCGCTTTGTGTCCGCGCGTCTGGTCCTATCTGGAGCGTGACCTGTCTTATCCGGTATTGGCCCCGGTAGCGGCCTGGTTCGACGACAATGTGCCGCCCGAACTGCGCGGCGATCCCCATATTCTGGCCTCTCAGGTAGCCCATCGATGACCCGACAGCTTTCGCTCCGCCCCGTGCCCGGCGGCCAGGTTCCGCGCACGGCGATGGTGATGGCCGCCGGGTTCGGCAAGCGGATGCGCCCGTTGACCGCGACGCGGCCCAAGCCGCTGATCTCGGTCGCGGGCAAGCCGTTGATCGATCATGTTTTCGACCGTCTGGTCGCGGCGGGAGTCGCAAGGGCGGTGGTCAATGTCCATTATCTCGCCGACCAGCTGGAAGCGCATCTGCGCGATCGCTTTCCGCAGATCGAGATCATCATCTCGAACGAGCGCGACGAATTGCTGGAAACCGGTGGTGGTCTGGTCAAGGCGCGGCCGTTGCTGGGCGACGATCCGGTTCTGGTGGTGAACAGTGACAATCTGTGGATCGACGGGCCGATCGATGCGATCCGCCTGCTATCCTCGCGCTGGGACGATGCGACGATGGACGCGCTGCTGATGGTCGTGCCGCTGGCCCGGGCGCATAATCACGCGGGGCAGGGGGACTTCCATCTTGGCGCGGATGGCCGGATCACCGCGCGACGGGGACGCAACCGCGTCGCGCCTTTTGCCTATACCGGGCTTCAGATCCTGCATCCGCGCTTGATCGCCGACGCGCCCGAGGGGCCGTTCTCGACCAACATCTTCTGGGATCGTGCGATCGCGGCCGAACGAGCCTATGGCCAGGTCCATCAGGGCCTATGGTTCGATGTCGGCACCCCGCGCGCCATCCCGCAGACGGAATTGATCCTGGCGGATGGCTGAACCCCGTCGCCCCCGTCTGCACACCATTCCGGCGCATCGCGGCTTTGCCGATGCGCTGGTCGCGGGGCTGATGCGCCGCGCGGGGGGCGACCCGCTGACGCTGGCACAGGGCATGATCCTGCTGCCCACCAATCGCGGCGTCCGGGCGGTGACCGATGCGTTCGTGCGGGCCAGCGGTGGCGGGCTGATCCTGCCGCGCATGGTTGCATTGGGCGATCCTGAACTAGGCGAGGCGGCGGGCTCCGCGCTCGATCCCGCCGACGCGGAGGCGCCTCCCCCTCCCGCGATCGACGCGTCGGCGCGCCGGATGATCCTGGCCCGGCTGGTCGAGGAGGAGCGCCAGCGCGCCGGGCAGCCGGTAACTGCGGCGGAGGCGGTGCGGCTGGCCGGCGATCTGGCGCGCACGCTGGACCAGATGCTGGTCGAGGAGGTCGAGCCCGAGCGGCTTGCCGCGCTCGACCTGGGGCCCGAACTGACCGAACATTGGCAGACCGCGCTTCAGAGCTTTTCGGTGGTGCTGGACCGCTGGCCCGCGATCCTGAAGGCGATGGGGCGGATCGATGCCGCGCGGCGACGGACGCTGCTGCTCGATCGTGTGACCGAGCGGTGGCGGCAAGGGCCGCCCACGGGCTTTATCTGTGCGGCCGGCGTCACCGATACCGCACCCGCCGTCGCGCGCCTGTTGCGTCGCGTGTCGGAAATGCCCGGCGGCTCGGTGGTGTTCGCCGGGCTCGACCTGACCATGCCGTCCGAAGAATGGGATGCACTTGGTCCGCACAAGCCCGATCCCGTCACCGGCCGGGCAAGGCGATCGATCGAGACGCATCCGCAATATGCGCTCAAGCTGCTGCTCGACCGGATGGGCGTGGGGCGTGGCGAAGTGACCGTCTGGCGCGGTGGCGGCGATTATGACGCGGGCGCGGCGCGCGGACGCGCGATCGCCAATGCGATGGCCCCGGCGGACTTTACCGGAAAATGGACCGATCTGCCCGCCGAGGACCGGCGATTGTCGGGTGTCGCCACCATCGCGCTCGCCACGCCCGCCGAGGAGGCGCAGGCCATCGCGCTCGCGCTGCGCGAAGCGGTCGAGGAGCCGGGGCGCACGGCGGCGCTGGTCACGCCGGATCGGGCTCTGGCCCGCCGCGTCGTGGCGCATTGTCGCCGTTGGAATATCCTGATCGATGATTCTGCCGGTCGGCCCTTGTCGATCTTGCTGCCCGGCACCTTCCTGCTGCAACTCGCCGAGGCGGCGGCGCAGCATTTCGCGCCGCTGCCGCTGCTCGCGCTCCTCAAGCATCCGCTGATCCATGGCGACATGGAGCGGGTCGACTGGCTGGACGGCGTCCGGGCGCTCGACCGTGGCTTGCGGGGGCCGCGTCCGGCGGCGGGGTTGGACGGCATCGCCGAGCATGTCGCCGATCGGCCGACCGCCGCGAGCTTCTGGGCCAGGGTCGCACCGATGCTGGAGCCGGTGGGGCGAACTTTCGGGGACGGCGCGCAGTCCCTGCGGGGTCTGCTCGCCTGCCTGCGGGAATGCGGCCAGGCACTGTGCGGCGATGCCTTGTGGACCGGACCGGCGGGACGCGCGGCGGCGGAATTCCTGTCGAGCTATGAGGAACAGGCCGATCACGGGCCCGCGCGGATCGACCCCGCTGATCTGCCGGGCCTGCTGCGCAGCCTGCTCGACGAGATCGCGGTGCGCGCCATCCCGCGGGAAGGGCAGCATCCCCGCCTCGCCATTTATGGCCCGATCGAGGCGCGCCTCCAGACCGCCGACCTGATGATCGCGGCCGGGTTGAACGAGGGTGTCTGGCCCGGCCGGCCCGCGCCCGATCCCTGGCTCGCCCCGCGAATTCGCGCGCAACTGGGGCTGGTGGGACTGGAGCAGCGGATCGGCATCGCCGCGCATGACCTGGCGCAGGCGATGGGCGCGCCGCGTGCGATCCTGACGCGGGCGCGGCGGGATGCGAGCGGCCCGACCCTGGCCTCGCGCTTCTGGCTGCGGTTGCAGGCAATGGCGGGCGAGCGGTTCGAGGCACATCCGACGCTGGCCGGCTGGGCGCGGGACCTCGATCGGCCGCGCGATCATGCCCCCGTCGAACGCCCTGCGCCCAGGCCTCCCGCCGCGCTGCGCCCCGGTGTGATTTCGGTGACCGAGGTCGATCGCTTGAAGGCCGATCCCTACGCCTTCTACGCGCGTCGCGTCCTGCGGCTGACCCCGCTTGATCCGGTCGATGCGGATCCCAGCGCGGCGTGGCGCGGCACCGCCGTCCACGATATTTTGGAGGCGTGGTGGAAGGAAGACGCGTGCGCGGTCGATGCGCTACGCCCGCGCGCGCTGGCGATGCTGCGCGACCAGCGGACCCATCCGATGATGCGGGCCTTGTGGCAGCCCCGGCTGATCGAGGCGATCGACTGGATCGCCTCCGAGGTCGCCATGAAGGCGGTCGAGGGTCGACGGGTGCTGAGCGCCGAGGGCAAGGGCGAGGCGAAGCTGGCGGGCGTGACGCTGACCGGCCGGTTCGACCGGATCGACCGGACCAGTGACGGCGGGCTGGTGGTGATCGATTACAAGACCGGCAAGCCGCCCTCGGCCGTCGCGGTGCGCGAGGGGTTCAGCCTGCAACTCGGCCTGCTCGGCCTGATCGCCGAGCGCGGCGGGTTCGAGGGCGTGACGGGCCAGGCCAGTGGCTTTGAATATTGGTCGCTCGGGCGCGGGCGCGAAGGGCTGGGTTATATCGCGACGCCGGTCGATCCCGAGGGCAAGCGCGATCGCATTCGCACCGACGAGTTCGTCGCTATCGCGGCGGCGAACTTTGCCGAAGCGGCGGCCCAGTGGCTGACCGGAGACGCACCGTTCACCGCCAAGCTGGTGCCCGAATATGCACCCTATGCGGAATATGACCAGTTGATGCGGCGGGATGAATGGTATGGCCGTGATCGGTAAAATGGCCGTGATTGTCGGGTGGGCGGCATGAACGCCCGGCCCATGGCGAGCCTGCCCCCGCTCAAGGGGCATCAAGCCGCTGCGAGCGATCCCGGCGCGCATGTCTGGCTCTCCGCCTCGGCGGGAACGGGCAAGACGCAGGTCCTGGCCGCGCGCGTGTTTCGCCTGTTGCTGCGTGGCGTCGCGCCGGAGGCGATCCTGTGCCTGACCTTTACCAAGGCGGGTGCGGCAGAGATGGCGCAGCGGATCAATGGCCGTCTGGCCGCCTGGGTGCGGATGCCCGAGACCGAACTGTTCGCCGATCTGCGCGCGCTGGGCGAGACGGCGGGGCCGGAACTGCGCGAGCGGGCGCGGACGCTGTTCGCCCGGGTGCTGGACGCGCCCGGCGGCGGGTTGCGCATCCAGACGATCCATGGTTTCTGTCAGGGGCTGCTCGCCGCCTTCCCCGTCGAGGCGGGGCTGGCGCCCGGATTCCGTCCGCTGGAAGCGCGGGAAGAAGCGGTGCTGGCGCGCGAGGCGCTGGCCCGGATGCTCGAACGCGCGGAGCGTGACGGCCGGGTGGGGTCGGTGGAGACGGTCGGCGCGCTGTCGCTGCGGCTGGGCGAGGGCGGGGCGGAGGCGTTCCTGGCCGCCTGTGCCCGCGCGCCGGGCGCGCTGGAGGCCCTGCCCAGCGGCATCCAGCCCTGGCTGCGCCGGGCGCTCGACCTGCCCTCGGGCGATATCGGCGCGGCGATCACCGAGGGCGTCGAGGATATCGATGCGGACAGTGTCGCACGGCTGGCGGGGGCCAATCGCGCCTGGGGCACGGCGACCGGTGACAAGGCGGTGGTGGTGCTGGAACGCTGGCTGGGCAGCGATCTGAGCGCGCGCGTCGAACAGCTGGAAGAGCTGATGGGCACGGTCTTCACCGCCAAGGGTGAGCCGCGCAAGGCGTCGAAGAAGCTGATCGACGCCGATCCCGATTATGAGGATATGGCGCGCGAGTTGGGCGAGGCGTGTCGCCATCTTTTGGGTCTGGCCGCGCGCGCGCGCCATGCCGACCTGCTGGCCGACGCGCTATCGGTCGGGCGCGATTATGCGCGCTCTTATGCCCAGTCCAAGCGGGCGATCGGCGCGGTCGATTTCGACGATCTGATCCGCACCACCGTCGACCTGCTCCAGCGGCCCGGTATTGGCGAATGGGTGCGCTACAAGCTGGATCAGGTGACGGAACATGTCCTGATCGACGAGGCGCAGGATACCAACCTTAACCAGTGGCTGATCGTCCGGGCGCTGGCCGACGAATTCTTCGTGGGGCGAGGCGTTCACGCGCCCTCGACCCGGACCTTGTTCACCGTCGGCGATCACAAACAGGCGATTTTCGGCTTTCAGGGCACCGACCCGATCAATTTCCAGGCGGCTGAGCGCTATTTCGCCGATCGTGCGCAGACCGTGCTGGGGGACGATGACTGGCCTGAGGAGGAGCGCGGGCTGCCATTCAACCGACTGTCGCTGACGCACAGCTTTCGCTCGACGCGCCCGATCCTTGAGTTCGTCGATGCCGCGATCGAGGTGCTGGGCGAACCGGGCATGGGTATGGGCGGCGCGGTTGAACGCCATGCCAGCGAGGTGAGGGGCCCCGGCTGCGTCACCCTTTGGCCGCCTGTCGCGGCGGGGGGAAGCGACGAGGACGAAGAAGGCTGGATCGACGATGCCGTGCGCAAGGTCGCGACCGACATCGCACGGGCCGTGCGCCGCTGGCTCGACGAAGGGCTGATGCTGGAGAGCAAGGGCCGCAGGCTCGAGCCGCAGGACATCATGATCCTCGTCAAGCGGCGCGGGGACCTCGCCTCGCTGATCGTCGCCCGGCTCTATGCCGAGGGGGTGCCGGTGGCGGGGGTCGACCGGCTGCGGCTCAACGCGCCGCTGGCGGTGCAGGACCTGCTGGCGGCGGTGCGGTTCGTGTTGCAGCCCGAGGACGATCTGTCGCTCGCGTCGCTGCTGGTGTCGCCGCTGATCGGCTGGACGCAGGAGCGGCTGATGGTCGCGGGGCACCGGGAGAAAGGCGCGCTCTGGGCGCACCTCATCCGTACCTTGCCGCCCGAGGACCTGGCACCGCTGCGCCAGATGCTGGCGCGCGCCGACGTGTCGACACCCTATCAGTTTCTGGAGGAGTTGCTGTCGGGCCCGCTCGACGGTCGTCGCAAGCTGATCCGCCGGCTGGGTAGTGAGGCACGCGATCCGATCGAGGAATTGCTGGGCGCGGCGCTGACCTTCGAAACCACCACGACGCCGTCGCTTCAGCGTTTCCTGGACTGGTTCGATCGCGGGGACGTCGAAATCGTGCGCGATCCGTCCGCGCCGCTCGACGCGGTGCGGGTGATGACCGCGCATGGATCGAAGGGGTTGCAGGCGCCGCTGGTCATCCTGGCCGATGCGACGGCGGACCCGACCGCCTCGCCGCGCTCGATCCTCCGCTGGACGCCGGAGCCGGGTGCATTGCCCATCCCGGTCTTCCCGCCCCGCGCGGAGGAACGGGGCGGACCGCTGGACGCGGTGGCGGCGGAGATCGCTGCACGCGAACTGGCCGAGCATTGGCGGCTCTTCTACGTCGCGGCGACGCGGGCCGAGGAGCGGTTGGTCATTGCGGGCGCTCTGGGCAAGCGGGCGGCGGGGGAACCGCCGATGCATAGCTGGTACGCCACCTGCGCGCGCGCGATGACCGCACTGGGGGTGGCCGAGGGAGAGCCCGGCGACGGGCAGGCGCGCGAGTTTGTTGGACTCACACCCCAGGAGCCGGTCGCGCCGAAGGGCGGGCCGGTCACCACCCCTGTTTTGGCACCCGAGGCCGCCGCCTTGCCCGATTGGGTCCATCGGCCCGCCCCGCAGGAGTCGCGCCCGCCGCGTCCGCTGGCACCGTCGTCGCTCGGCGAGGATCTGGTCGCCGATCCACCGCCGACGCCTGCAATGCGCGCGGCGGCCGAGCGGGGGCGGTTGATTCACTGTCTGCTCGAACGCCTGCCCCCGGTTGCGGCCGAGCGGCGGCGCGATGCGGCGGAGCATTGGCTGTTGCGCGCGGCCGGCGTCGAGGATGCCGGTCTGCGCGCCGATGTGATGCGGGCGGTCTTCGCGATCCTGGACGATCCGGCCTATGCCGATCTGTTCGGGCCGGGGTCGCTGGCCGAGGCGCCGATCGCCGCGACGCTGGCGAACGGGCTGGTCGTATCGGGGCGGGTCGACCGGCTGTTGATCGGGGCCGATGCCGTGCGGCTGATCGACTACAAGACCGGGCGACGCGCGCCATCGGGAGTCGAGGACGTGCCGGTTTTCCATCTGGCGCAGATGGCGGGCTATGCGGCGGCGCTGGAGGTGATCTTTCCCGGCCGACAGGTGTCGGTGGCGCTGCTCTACACCGCCGGACCGCGCCTGATCCCCGTTCCCGACGCGGTGTTGGCGGCGCACAAGCCCGACTATCGCAACGGGGAGCAAAGCTTGCCATTCGGTGGTTGAGCCACCGAACGCGGCATCCTAGATGAACGCTATCCAAGGAGTGAATGAAACATGGCAACCAAGAAGATCACCGACGCCAGCTTCGAAGCGGACGTCCTGAACTCCGATAAGCCGGTGCTGGTCGATTTCTGGGCCGAGTGGTGCGGTCCGTGCAAGATGATCGGTCCGTCGCTGGAAGAGCTCTCGGAAGAACTGGGCGAGCAGGTGACGATCGCCAAGCTCAACATCGACGACAATCCCGACGCGCCCGGCCGCTACGGCGTGCGCGGCATCCCGACGATGATCCTGTTCAAGGGCGGTGCCGCCGCTGCGACCAAGGTCGGTGCCGAGCCCAAGGGCCGGATCAAGGCGTGGCTCGAAGGCGCGCTGTAAAAGTTGTTTTCGTTTTGAACGAAGGGCCCGAGCGCGAGAAAGGCTTGGGCCCTTTGTCCGTATAGACTGAAATGTCTGCCGGGCCTTGCACCGATGACTATCGCGGCCGTTGGTGGTGACGCGTCGGGTTTCCGGAGTTCGTGGTCGGTGCTCGTGGATAGCGCGATCACGCGCTCTCTGTATTGCCGATAATTGTAGATTTGGTGCCAAGCCTCTGGTTCGATCAGGCCTTGCGCGAGTGGCCATACGCGACCGAAATGGGCCACGCGTCTAGGACTCTTTTCAATCTGGCGTTCCTCAGATCGTGCGCGCGATCTCAAGGCAGGGCGCATAGCGGACGCTTTTCGATCCGCAATCAATCCTTGGCGAAGGCGCGCGGTCGGCTATCGCCGGTCAGGCGGCGGTACGTTCCTCGTCGATAATGGCGCGGGCGACCACCGCGCATTGGCCGCATTTGGGCTGACGCCCCAGCGCGCGGTACATTTGACAGGGGGTCAGCGATCCCGCACGGGCCGCATCGCGGACCTGGGATTCCCGAATGGCATTGCAGACGCAGACGACCAAGATTCTCTCCTCGGCGATAGGTGCCTTGTAGGGCTAATGAGAGTTGGTCGCAAGGACTTTGCGAGGCATTTGCATCTATTCTCGCATGTTGGGCCGGTATCCGTTGGCGGCGGCGCGCCATAGCCGCTCGATCGGGCCTTGGCCAAAGCGGTCCAGCCAGGGCTTGGACCAGAGCAGCATGATGGCCCAGACGACCGGCACCGCAAGGTAGCAGGCGGCACGGTCCCAGCGCGCGAACTGCCCCAGCCCATGGCCATGGAATAGCAGGGTCATCAGGACGCTGGTGCCGAGATAATTGCTGAGCGCCATGCGTCCGGCCGCCGCGAGGTGAGTGGTCCACCAGCCGCCGGGCCGCAACGCGAGCAGGATCAGCGCGGCATAGCCGATGGTGCCGACCAATCGAAATGGCGCGGTCAAGAACAGCTCGGCCAGCGCGACCGCACGCACGTCAAAGCCGCTGGCCATGACTCCGCAGGCGATGATCGCATAGGCGGCGACCGAAATGCCGAGCCCCCATCGGGCGTAACGGCGATAGCGCGCCCGTTCCCATTGTGCCGTCAGGAAGCCGGACTTGAACAGCGCCATGCCGAGCAGCATCGCGCTCAGTGTTTCCGGGCCGATCTCGATCAGGTCGAACAGCGGATTGCTGTTATGGGCGAGGCGAAAGGCCACCGCAGAGCTCCATGGCCCGCGCATCGCCGCGATCTCGCGGGCAAGATCAACAGGCCCGGGTGTGCCGAAGGCGAGTTGATAGGCGTTCCAGAGGGCAAGCGATTGCGGTGTATCGCGCGCGGCAGCGGTCAGCAGCCCGAGGCAGGCGAGCCAGCCATTCGTCATCTGTAGCCCGACGAGGATGCCGACCGCGATCAACAGGGATCGGATCGACAGGCCGACAAAGCCGAGCGCGATCACGCCGACCAGCGCATAATGCGCCAATATATCGCCCGACCAGATCATGGTCCGATGGATCAGCCCGATGACGAATAACACGCCCATCCGCCGCAGGTGCAGCGCGGCGCCGTTCGCCCCCGCCGCGTCGGCCCTTTGCAGGATGAGGAGGAGCGACGCCCCGAACAACAGCGAGAACAGTCCCCGCATTCGTCCATCGACAAGGGCCTCTGTCACGAACCAGACGATGATGTCGATCATGCGCCCACCGCCCCAGGCGATCGGGTTGGCATAGGCCGCATCGGGCAGCGCGAAGCCGGGCAGATTGGCCAGCAGGATGGCCATCACCGCGACCCCGCGTAGGGCATCCAGTGTCAGCAGCCTTTCGCCGGTTCGCGGAGGCGGGCAGGGGGCCGGAGGGGAGCTGTCAGCCAAGGAAACACTCCAGGTCCGATTCCGGCTTACCGCCCTCGGGACAGGTTGCAACCGCGCGGGAGCGGGGCGGATTGCTGTTGCGAGGGGGGATGCGGTCGATCGTTCAGTCGACGGCCCGATCTGGCATGTGCCGGGAACGGTGTCTTCCCGGATTGTTGCCTCGCTCGCCCTGTGGCCCGGAGATGGATGGCCACCGCGTCATGGCCCTCCAACGGTCTCGCGCCGGGCGGAGCCCCGGCATGAGGCCGGGGCTCCGGGTTCGGGCGATCAGGCGAGAGGGGCGTCGCTGCCCATCAGGGCGGGGAAGAAGCCCTCATGCGCGCGGCGCAGGTCATCCAGTGCAACGACGAAATCGCCATCCTCACGCTCGAAGATCAGACGCGTACCGGCCGTGCGGCCGATCCGCTCGACCTCGACGCCCGCCTGGTGCGCATTGGAGAGGAAATCGACCAGGGCAGTGTCCTCGACCGTCGCGACGTACAGACCCTGGTCTTCGGCGAAGAGCTGGCGGCAGGCTTCGCCGGTTTCCGGGAACTGGATCAGCGCGCCGACATTGCCCGCCAGCGCCATTTCGGCGACCGTCACGGCGATGCCGCCGTCCGACACGTCATGCACGGCGGTCAGATGCCCGGCGGTGATCGCTTCGCGCACCACGTCGCCGGTGCGACGTTCGGCATCCAGATCGATCGAGGGCGGCGGGCCCGCCTCGCGGCCTTCCAGCCCATGGATCTCGCGCAGCCACAGCGACTGGCCGATCTCGCCCTTGGGCGTGCCGATCAGGACGATGACATCGCCGGTCCCCTTGAAGGCAATGGTTGCCGACTTCGACCAGTCGGCCATCAGGCCGACGCCGCCGATCGCCGGGGTCGGCAGGATCGCCGAACCGCCGCCGGTCGCCTTTGATTCGTTGTAGAGCGAGACGTTGCCCGACACGATCGGATAATCCAGCGCACGACACGCCTGGCTCATGCCGTCGAGGCAACCGACGATCTGGCCCATGATCTCGGGCCGCTGCGGGTTGGCGAAGTTGAGGCAGTTGGTGATGGCGAGCGGCTTGGCGCCGACCGCGGTGATGTTCCGCCACGTCTCGACCACCGCCTGCATGCCGCCCGTCACCGGATCTGCATAGCAATAGCGCGGTGTGCAGTCGGTGCTCATCGCGAGCCCCTTTTGCGTGCCATGGACGCGGACCACGGCGGCATCGCCACCGGGGCGCTGTACCGTATCGCCGCCGACCATATGGTCATATTGTTCCCAGATCCAGCGACGCGAAGCGATGTCGGGCGAGCCCATCAGCTTGAGCAGATCGGCGGCCGGGTCCTGGCACCCCGGCGAAGCGATGGCGGCGGGCACCTGTGTTGGGACATGCGGACGATCGTACAGCGGGGCATCGTCGGCCAGCGGTGCGAGCGGGATGTCGCACACCACGTCGCCCTTGTGGCGCAGCACCATACGTCCGGTATCGGTGACGTGCCCGATGACCGCGAAATCCAGTTCCCATTTGCGGAAGATCGCCTCGGCGAAATCCTCGCGACCGGGCTTCAGCACCATGAGCATCCGCTCCTGGCTTTCCGACAGCATCATCTCATAGGTGGTCATGCCCTCTTCACGCTGGGGCACGTCGTCCATGATGAGTTCGATGCCGACGCCGCCCTTGGACGCCATCTCGACCGAGGAGGAGGTCAGGCCCGCCGCGCCCATGTCCTGGATCGCGACGATCGCGTCCGATGCCATGAGTTCGAGGCATGCCTCGATCAGCAGCTTTTCGGTGAAGGGATCGCCGACCTGCACGGTCGGGCGCTTGGCATCCGCATCCTCGCCGAAATCGGCCGAGGCCATGGTTGCGCCATGGATGCCGTCGCGGCCGGTCTTGGACCCGACATAGACGATGGGATTGCCGACGCCGCTGGCGGCCGAATAAAAGATATTGTCCTGATCGGCGACGCCCACGGTCATCGCGTTGACCAGAATGTTGCCGTCATAGGCGCGGTCGAAATTGACCTCGCCACCGACCGTCGGCACGCCGACGCAATTGCCATAGCCGCCGATGCCATGGACCACGCCCGAGATCAGGTGGCGCATCTTGGGATGGTCGGGACGGCCGAAGCGCAGCGCGTTCAGGTTCGCGACCGGCCGCGCGCCCATGGTGAACACGTCGCGCAGGATGCCGCCGACACCCGTTGCCGCACCCTGATAGGGTTCGATATAAGACGGGTGGTTGTGGCTCTCCATCTTGAAGATCGCCGCCTGGCCGTCGCCGATATCGATGACGCCCGCATTCTCGCCGGGACCGCAAATGACCTGAGGCCCTTCGGTGGGCAGCTTCTTCAGGTGGATGCGGCTCGATTTGTAGCTGCAATGCTCGGACCACATCACCGAGAAGATGCCGAGTTCCACGAGATTGGGTTCGCGGCCCAGCGCGGTCAGGACGCGCTGATATTCTTCTTCGGACAGGCCGTGGTCGGCGACGATCTGGGGCGTGATCTCGGTCATGGCCCGCGCCTTTAGCGAGGTGTCGCGGGTTCGTCACTATCGCTGTGCGGATTGAGGCGGGTGGCGATGACCGGGCGGCCCCGCGAGCGGGCTCGGAACGGCGGCATTATCCCAGCAGCAGGGCCGCCGCGATTGCGATGCCGGAAAATGCCAGCGCGGCGGCAATCCAGCCTGCGCCGTTGCGGATCGCGGCCTCGACCCCCGATGTCGAGACGGCGGGTTGCTCGCGCTCCAACCGGGTCGCGGTCGCGCGGATCAGGCGCGGCAGGTCGTCGCCCAATCGGTCGAGTTCCAGCGCCAGCGCGGCCGCGCGCCGGGTCCAGCGTTCGGGCGAGAGCCGCGTCTGGACGATTCGCGCGCTCGCGCGACGCAGCGCGGTGGACAGGTCGAAATCGGGCTGTATCCCGCTCAGCACGCCGTCGATGGTGACGAGTGCCTTGAACAGCAACAGCATGTCCGGCTGCAGGACGATCCGCTCCTCGCGCAGCACCGGAAAGACATCCGCCAGGATGGCGGCCAGCCGCAGGACGCCGCCGCCGTGCCGCGCCATCAACCGATCGGCGACCGCCTGAAAACGCTCTGGTGGGATGTCGTTGGTCTGCGACCATTGCTTTAGGGTTTCGGCGAGCAGCGCCGGATCATTGTGCATGATCGACTGGATGAAGGCGATCACTTCCTCGCGCCGCCGGGGGCTGACATGGCCGATCAGACCGAGATCGATGAGCGCGATGCGATCGCCCGGCAGGCAGAGCAGATTGCCCGGATGCGGATCGCCGTGAAAGCGCCCGTTGATGAGCGCCATATCCAGCACGATGTCCGCGCCTGTG
This sequence comes from Facivitalis istanbulensis, assembly GCF_040560405.1. NCBI lineage: Bacteria > Pseudomonadati > Pseudomonadota > Alphaproteobacteria > Sphingomonadales > Sphingomonadaceae > Facivitalis > Facivitalis istanbulensis. The sequence continues at coordinate 6,058 of NZ_JAVSCQ010000015.1, read as the reverse complement.
GAGGCGATCGCGGCGGGGTCGATCCCCGCGTGTTGCAGGGCGCCTGCGCTGCGCGGGGGGACGCCATCGATGAAATCCATCACCAGCAACGTTTCGGACGACCATTGCCAATGGATCGTCGGCACGACCACGCGGGGATCGTCGGCGAAATCCTGGCGCAGGCGATCGGCGTTGCGCCCTTCATTGGTGAAGTCGAGTTCCTCCAGGATGTCGCGGCCCAGTTCGCGCACCATGCGCGCCGCGCCGTAGCGCCGGGCTTCGGCATTGGCCGCCTCGACCAGCGCCGCGAACTGCGTCAGGAGGCGCAGATCGGCCTCCACGACGGCGCGGATTCCCGGACGACGGATTTTCAGCACCACGTCGGTGCCATCCTTCAACGTCGCCCGGTGAACCTGCGCCATCGACGCGGCGGCCAGCGGTTCGGGATCGAACCGGCGAAAGGCGGCTTCCGGCGCCTCGCCCAGTGCTTCGTCGACCTGCGCGCGCAACGCATCGTAGGGCAGGCGCGGGGCGGCGCTGTGCAGTTGCTCGAACTCGGCGATCCAATGCGGCGGGAGCAGGTCGGCGCGGGTGGCGAGAATTTGCCCCAGCTTGACCCAGACCGGTCCCAGTGCCTCCATCGCCTGCCGTGTGCGCGACGGCAGGTCGAAGGGCAGGGCGTCCGGGTCGCGCCGCGCTGGACCAAAGCCCAGTCGCGCCAACAGCACGTCCAGGCCGAAGCGGGAGGTGGTGGCGACCACCTCCGCCAGCCGGGCGCGGTCGCGTGCCGCAACACGGATCGCCCCCAGCATCATGGGCTTAGAGATAGGGCGGCTGGGTAAAGCCCGCCGGGCTGAGCGTGAAGATCTCACAGCCCTCTTCGGTGATCCCGATCGAATGCTCGAACTGTGCCGACAGCGAACGGTCGCGAGTCACCGCGGTCCAACCATCGTCGAGCAGTTTCACGTCGGGCCGGCCGATGTTGATCATCGGTTCGATGGTGAAGATCATGCCGGGCTTCAACTCGGGGCCCGTGCCGGGGCGGCCGGCATGGACCACCTCGGGCGCGTCGTGGAACAGCAGGCCCAGGCCATGACCACAGAAATCGCGGACGACGCCGTAGCGATGCTGTTCGGCATGACGCTGAATGGCATGGGCGACGTCGCCCATATGGTTGCCGGGCCGCGCCTGTTCGATGCCGAGCATCAGGCATTCATAGGTCACCTCGACCAGCTTGCGCGCCTTCAGGGGCACGTCGCCGATCAGGTACATGCGGCTGGTATCGCCATGCCAGCCATCGACGATCGGGGTGACGTCGATATTGACGATATCGCCGGATTTCAGCGTCTTATCGGACGGAATGCCGTGGCACACGACATGGTTGATCGAGATGCACGACGAATGCGCGTAACCGCGATAGCCAAGCGTGGCGGGCACCCCGCCGCGCGTCAGGACGAAATCATAGATCAGCCGGTCGATCTCGGCGGTGGTGACACCCGGCACCATATGGGGCACGAGCATGTCCAGCGTCTCGGCCGCCAGACGGCCCGCCTTGTGCATGCCGTCGAACGCCTCGCGGCCCCAAAGCTTGATCGCGCCATCCCGGCCCTGGGGGGCGTCGGCGGAAACAGTCACATAATCGGTCATGCCGGGCGATATAGCGTGGCGCAGCGGATTTTGCGAGGCTATGTCCGGGCGCATGACATCCGAGCGTATCTGGACCGCTGCGCTGATCGTGATCGGCGATGAAATCCTCTCCGGCCGGACGCAGGACCGCAATGTCGCGCACCTGGCCTCGTGGCTGAACGTCCAGGGCATCGGGCTGGCCGAGGTGCGCATCGTCGGCGATCGGATGGATGCGATCGGGGAGGCGGTGAACACGCTGCGGATACGGAACGACTATCTGTTCACCACGGGTGGGATCGGGCCGACGCATGACGATATCACGGTCGACGCGATTGCCGCCGCGCTGGGCCTGCCGGTTATCGAGCATCCCGAGGCGCGCGCGATCCTTGACGGCTATTATGCCGATCGCGGCGGCGTCAGCGTGGCGCGCGCGCGGATGGCGCGGACGCCCGAAGGCGCGTCGCTGATCCCCAATCGCGTGTCGGGTGCTCCGGGGATCCGGATCGCCAATATCTTCATCATGGCGGGGGTGCCGCATATCACTGCGGGAATGCTCGACGCGCTGACCGGCACGCTGGAGGGCGGGCGCCCCGTCGTCTCTGGCACGATCGGCTGCTGGGTCGGGGAGAGCGAGGTCGCCGACCTTTTGCGGGGGGCCGAAAAGGCGCATGAGGGCGTCGCGATCGGCAGCTATCCCTTTTTCCGGGAAGGCCGCACCGGCGCCAATTTCGTCGTGCGCAGCCCCGACCCGGCGCTGGTGGAAGCCTGTCTGCGCGATCTGAGCGATGCGCTGGAGGCACAGGGGCACCGCGTCGTTCCGGGCGGCATCTGACCCGGCGCAAGGCTTTTTTAAGCCGGATCGCGCCATTTTCCTGCGCTTTGCATCTTGTCAGGACGGGGCGCGGCGCGGCACGGCGCTTCCGGCGGGTGGCGCGGCCGGGCTGTGTCGCTTTGAGTGTCTTTTGGGTTTGGAGTGTTCCCAATGCGGATTGCGGTGATCGGAACGGGCTATGTGGGGCTGGTCTCTGGAGCGTGCTTCTCGGATTTCGGCCATCATGTGGTCTGTGTCGACAAGGACGAAAGCAAGATCGCGGCGCTGCATGAGGGGCGTATACCGATCTTCGAGCCGGGCCTCGACGCGTTGGTCGACACCAATGTGAAGGCCGGGCGTCTGGAGTTCACCACCGACCTCGCCGAAGGCGTGAAGGGGGCGGACGCGGTGTTCATCGCGGTCGGCACACCGTCGCGACGCGGGGACGGCCATGCCGACCTGTCCTATGTCTACGCCGCTGCAGCGGACGTGGCGAAGGCGGCCGAGGGCTTCACCGTCGTCGTCACCAAGTCGACCGTGCCCGTCGGGACCGGCGACGAGGTCGAGCGGATCCTGCGCGAAGCCAATCCGAGCGGAGACTTCGCGGTCGTATCCAACCCGGAATTCCTGCGCGAAGGCGCGGCGATCGACGATTTCAAGCGGCCCGACCGCGTGGTCGTGGGCGGCCATGACGAACGCGGCATGGCGGTGATGCGTGAAATCTATCGCCCGCTGAGCCTCAATCGCGCGCCGGTGATCGAGATGTCGCGGCGCGGGGCCGAACTGACCAAATATGCGGGCAACGCCTTCCTCGCGACCAAGATCACCTTCATCAACGAAATCGCGGACCTGTGCGAAAAGGTCGGCGCGGACGTACAGGAGGTCGCGCGCGGGATCGGGCTCGACAACCGGATCGGCTCCAAATTCCTCCATGCCGGACCCGGCTATGGCGGCTCGTGCTTCCCGAAGGACACGCTGGCGCTGCTCAAGACCAGCCAGGACTATGAAGCGCCGCAGCGGATCGTCGAGGCGGTGGTCTCGGTGAACGACAACCGCAAGCGTGCCATGGGGCGCAAGGTCATCGCCGCCATGGGCGATGATGTGCGAGGCAAGACGGTCGCGGTCCTCGGCCTGACCTTCAAGCCCAACACCGACGACATGCGCGACAGCCCGGCGATCGCGGTCATCCAGACGCTGCAGGACGCGGGCGCGCAGGTCCAGGCCTATGATCCCGAGGGGATGGAGCAGGCGCGCAAGGTGCTCGACAACGTCACCTATTGCGACGGCGCGTATCAGGCGATCGAAGGCGCCGATGCGCTGGTCATCGTGACCGAATGGGACGCCTTCCGCGCGCTCGACCTGAAGCGGGTGAAATCCATGTTGTCGCAGCCGATCCTGGTCGATCTGCGCAACATCTATCCGCGCGACGTCGTCGAGCGTGAAGGCTTCGTCTATACCGCCGTCGGCCGCTGATCGGCATGACGACGCCGATCCTCGTCACGGGTGCGGCCGGGTTCATCGGCCACGCCACCGCGCACCGTCTGCTGGACCGCGGGGAGACGGTGATCGGCGTCGATATCGTCAACGACTATTATGATCCGGCGTTGAAGGACGCGCGGCTGGCGACCTTTGACGGCTGCGACGGCTTCCGCTTTCACCGGATGGATATCGCCGATGCCGAGGGGATGGCGCGGTTGGTCCGGGACAATGGCGTCACCCGTGCCGTCCATCTCGCGGCGCAGGCGGGGGTGCGGTACAGCATCACCAATCCCTTCGCCTATGAACGCTCCAACCTCGCGGGTCATCTGGCGGTGATGGAGGCTTGCCGTCACCAGCCGGGTTTCGAGCATCTGGTTTATGCCTCGTCCAGTTCGGTCTATGGCGACCGCCCGATGGGCGGGCAGGGGTTCAGCGAGGACGAACCCTCCATCGCACCCGTCTCGCTCTATGCCGCCACCAAGCGCGCCTGCGAGTTGATGAGCCAATCCTATGCGACGCTTTACGGCTTTCCGCAGACGGGATTGCGCTTCTTCACCGTCTACGGGCCATGGGGACGCCCCGACATGGCGTATTTCTCGTTCACCGACCGGATCATGGCGGGGGCGCCGATCGAGGTTTATGGCGAAGGGCGGATGGCGCGCGATTTTACCTATATCGACGATATCGTCGACGGCATCCTGGGCGCGCTCGACCATCCGCCCGCGCCTGGCGAACACCGGGTGTTGAACATCGGGGACAGCCATCCCGTCCCCTTGATGGAGATGATCGCGACGCTGGAACGCGCCATCGGTCGCCAGGCCGTCAAGATCATGCGCCCGATGCAGCCTGGCGACGTCACGGCGACCTATGCCGACGTGTCCAAGCTCCAGGCGCTGACAGGTTATGCCCCCAGGGTACGACTGGCCGAGGGGCTGGCGCGCTTCGCGGCATGGTATCGGGACTATTACCGCCTCTGACAAAGCTCCGGCAAAAAAGCACGTCTGGCGCTTGCCAAAGCGATCGGGCTTGAATAGGTGGCATTCCACCCTGGTCGCATCCGATACGCGATTGGGATGTCGGACGGGCCTCAGCCTAAGTCCCGCGCGGGTGTAGCTCAATGGTAGAGCAGGAGCTTCCCAAGCTCACGACGAGGGTTCGATTCCCTTCACCCGCTCCAAAATCCTGTCTGGCGTTGGTTGCCAGAAGTTGAAAAAGCCCTGTTTTCCGCTAGTTTTTAGGCGATCACTGGTTGTCGGTGATTGCCTCTGCCTGCCTGCTATCGCGCATGATGACCCCAATGCCGCCAAGCGGCAGGCGCGCTTTGAAGCAAGCGTCCGTGCAAGCAACAGGTTCACGGCTGTCGCCGAGGAACTGATCGAAAATAAGGGCCGGGAGGGCATCGCGCAAGCCACGTTGGAAAAACAGCGTTGGCTTCTCAAACTGCTCGGCACCGACTTCGGCAGGCGGCCGGTCACAGACATCACACCACAGGAGTTGCTTCACGAACTGAGGAAGCACGAACGGCGGGGCCGGTTGGAAGCCACCAAGCAATTGCGCTCATTTGCCAGCCGCGTGTTCCGTTACGCGGTGGCGACTGCGCGGGCCGAGCGTGACCCCGCCCAATTGCTGCTGGGCGCGCTGACCACGCCGAGGGTCAAGCATTTCGCGGCGATCACCGATCCTGTCGAGTTCGGCGCCTTGCTTCGAGCGGTGGAGGATTATCAGGGCGACCCGTCTGTCATGTATGCGCTGAAACTCACGCCCCATGTGTTCCAGCGTCCCGGTGAAATCCGGCAGATGGAATGGAGGGAGATCGACTTCGACAAGGCCGTCTGGATGGTCGTGTCCGTAAATGTGGTGTAATTTCGGTCGTGGCACCGGGCTGCATCGATCAGGCGGCCTTGGGTGTAATCTGTAGCGGCGTCACCTCCTCGATCTGTGGTGTGGCGAGAGCGGCCATGCCCTCGATCTGCATGTAGCGGTTCTGGAGCTGGTATTCGTCGTTCTGCTCGAGGAGCACCGCGCCGATGAGGCGGGTGATGCTATCCTCGTTGGGGAAGATGCCGACGACATCGGCGCGGCGCTTCACCTCCTTGTTTAGTCGTTCCAACGGGTTGGTGGAGTGCAACTTCGTCCGGTGCTGTTCGGGGAAGGTCATGTAGG
>NZ_JAVSCQ010000014.1:0-89636 GCF_040560405.1 Facivitalis istanbulensis | reverse complement strand
CGATGAGCATGGTCCGCCTGTCGGCGGGGCGCGAGAGCATGGCGGCGGCGACGCAGGCGCTGTGCTTCCTGGCGGGGGCGAACTCGATCTTCACCGGCGACAAGCTGCTGACGGCGGGCAATGCGGGGGAGGATGCCGATGCGGCGCTCTTCGCCAGGCTGGGCCTGAAGCCGATGGAGGGCGCCGAGCCCTTGCGCGTCGCCGCCGAATAAACCGGCGGCGACGCGGACCCGCGACGGCATCTCGGTGTTTCCGAAAGCCTTGACCGCCCGTTATGGCGAGATGGCGGGCCGAGTGCGTGCCGGGACGGGCGCGGCGTTCGGACTCTGCCATGCCGTGCCGCGACAGAAACAGGCTGGACGGGATCGCCCCCGCCGGGCAGGTTCGCGGCCATGAAGTCTCGCGCCCGCGTCCTTCTTCTGGGCCCAGCCGCCCTGGCCGGCTGTACGGTCGGCCCGGATTATCGTCCCGCCGCCCCGATCGCGCTGGGGGTGCCCCCGACATGGTCGGTGCCCGCCGCCAATGCGCAGGCACAGGATCTGGTGCGCTGGTGGCGGTCGTTCGATGATCCCTTGCTGGCCGAGTTGGTCGAGCAGGCGGTGGTCGCCAATACCGATGTCGCGCAGGCGGTCGCCCGGTTGCGCCAGGCGCGCGAAAGTCTGGTCCAGAGCCGGGCCGCGCTGCTGCCCACCGTGTCGGCTTCGCCCGGCTATCAGCGCAACGAGAATCTGCGCGGTGGCGGACGCAGCTTCACCCTGCCCGACGGCACCGTGGTCGATACCGGCGGGGGTGGCAGCAACAGCTTCACCGTCGGCCTGTCCGCAAGCTATCAGGCCGGGCTGTTCGGAGAGGTGCGCCGCACCGTCGAGGCGAGCCGGGCCACCTATGAAGGCGCGGGGTTCAGCTATGCCGCCACGCTGCTGACCGTCGAGAGCGAGCTGGCGCGCAATTATATGCTGGCCCGCGCCTATCAGGCACAACTCGCCAATGCGCGCGCCAGCCTGGCGTTGCAGGACGATAATCTGGAGATTGCGGGGTTCCGGGTGCGGGCGGGGCTGGTCTCCTCGCTCGACGTCGAACAGGCGCGCAGCCAGCGGGCCCAGACCGCAGCCAGCATCCCGACGATCGAACAGCAATATAACGCCGCCGTCTCGCGCCTGGGCGTCCTGACCGGGCAGGCGCCGGGCGCGCTCAAGACGCGGCTGGCGGCCGTGCGCCCGATCCCGCATGGCCCGGCGGTGATCGGCGTGGGCATTCCCGCCGACGTGCTGCGGCGTCGCCCCGATGTCCGCGCGGCCGAGCGCAACCTGGCCGCCGCGACCGCGCGGATCGGCGTGGCGCAGGCCGCGCTTTATCCCGCGCTGGCGATTTCGGGCAATATCAACACCGCCGCGACCAGCCTCGGTTCGCTGGGCGACGCGATCACCGGCAGTCTGTTCGCCGGGCTGACCCAGGCGATCTTCAACGGTGGCCGGCTCCGCTCCCAGGTGCGCAACGCGCGCGCGGTGGCCGAGCAGAGCTATGCCGCATATCAGGGCACGGTGCTGCTGGCGCTGGAGGATGTCGAGAATGCGATCGTCGCGCTCAACACCGCGCGCGAGCGGGCGCGGCAATTCACGATCCAGCTCGATGCCGCGCGCAACTCGGCGATCCTGGCGCGCAGCCAGTATCGGTCGGGCCTGACCGATTTCACCACCCTGTCGCAACACGAAGCCGCGTTGCTCAGCGCGCAGAACGGGTTGGTGCAGGCCCGGTCCGACGCGGCGACCGCGCAGGTGGCGCTGTTCGCCGCGCTGGGCGGCGGCTGGGACGCCGACACCATTCCGCAAGCCTCATCGCTTGGCCCCCCAACCCCGGACAAACGCTGATGGCCGACCAGACACTCGACGATTTCCTGGGCGTGAAGCCCCAGCCGCGCTGGCGCAAATGGGTGCAATGGGGCGTGGTGGCGGTCGGCGTGGTGGTGCTGCTGCTGCTGCTCAAAAGCTGTTTCGGCGGATCGGACAAGGCGGCCTATGCCACGGTGCCGGTGACGCGTGGCAATCTGACCGTGTCGGTGTCGGCGACGGGCAAGCTGGCCCCGACCAGCCAGGTCACGGTCGGCTCGCAATTGTCGGGGCTGGTGACCAAGGTGGTGGTCGATGTGAACGACCGGGTGACGGCGGGCCAGCCGCTGGCGCTGATCGACCCCGAACAGATTGACGACCAGATCCGCGCGGGTCAGGCGAGCTTGTCCGCCAGCGAGGCGCAAGTGACGCAGGCGCAGGCGACCGTGGCCGAAGCGCAGGCGCAGCTCGCGCGGCTGGAGGAAGTGCACAAGCTGTCGGGCGGCCGCGTACCCTCGGGCACCGAGCTTCAGACCGGACGCGCCAATGCCCAGCGCGCGGTCGCCGCCTTGCGCGTGGCCGAGGCCAATGTGGTTGCCGCGCGCGCGCAACTCGCCCAGTCGCAGACGCAGCGCCAGCGCGCGATCATCCGCTCGCCGGTTTCGGGCGTGGTGCTGGCGCGCCAGGTCGATCCGGGCCAGACGGTCGCGGCGTCGTTCAATACGCCGACGCTGTTCGTCATCGCCGAAGACCTGACCAAGATGAAGCTGGAGGTCGCGATCGACGAGGCCGATGTGGGCGAGGTGAAGGTGGGGCAGAAGGCGGACTTTACCGTCGATGCCTTTCCCGGCCGGACCTTTCCCGCGCGGATCACCCGGGTCGATCTGGGGTCGAACCTGACGGTCAGTGCGGCGACGGCGTCGTCCTCCTCGTCGGCCAGCGCGGCGTCGACCACCGGGCAGGTGGTCAGCTATGCCGCCGATCTGACGGTCGCCAATCCCGACCTGCAACTGCGCCCCGGCATGACCGCGACCGCCGATATCGTGACCTCGGACAAGCGGAATGTCCTGCTGATCCCCAACGCGGCGCTGCGCTTCAAGCCGTCGGACGGGGCGCAGGCAAATGGCGGCGGTATCACGGGATCGCTGACCTTCCGCCCGCGTCGCGGTGCGACCCGCACCGCGACGGTGCAGCGCGGCGCGACCCAGACCGTTTATGTGCGCGGTGAGGATGGGCAGCCCCGGCCGGTGCAGATCGTGACCGGCGACACCAACGGATCAATGACCGAAGTCCTGTCGGGCGGCCTGAAGCCTGGGATGCAGGTCATCACCGGCCAGTTGGCGGCGGGGCAGAGCGCGCCTGCGGGCGATGGAGCGCGTCGCGGCCAGGGGCGTCCCCAGGGGGGGCAGTAAGTGGTGGGCGAGCGGATGGGGGCGGACATCCCGGCGGACGCCCCCCTCATCCAGTTGCGGGGTGTCACCAAGACCTATGGGGCCGGCGCGACGCTGTTTCAGGCGCTGAAGGGCGTCGATCTGGACATTGCGGCGGGCGACTTCGTCGCGGTGATGGGCCCTTCGGGGTCTGGCAAGTCGACGACGATGAACATCCTGGGCTGTCTCGACGTGCCCAGCGTCGGCCATTTCCTGTTCCGGGGCCATCCTGTCGAGACGCTGGACCGGGACCAGCGCGCGATGCTGCGGCGGCGCTATCTGGGCTTCGTCTTCCAGGGGTTCAACCTGCTGTCGCGCACCACCGCGCTGGAGAATGTCGAACTGCCGCTTCTCTATCGCGGCGAGGATAAACGGACGCGGCGCGAACTGGGCATGGCGGCGCTGGAGAAAGTGGGGCTCGATGAATGGTGGGACCACACCCCCGCCGAATTGTCGGGCGGGCAGCAGCAGCGCGTGGCGATCGCGCGCGCCATCGTCACCAGCCCCGACGTGCTGCTGGCCGACGAGCCGACGGGCAATCTCGATTCCGAACGCTCGGTGGAGATCATGGAATTGCTGACCGGGCTGAACCGCGACAGCGGCATCACCGTGCTGATGGTCACGCATGAGCCCGACATGGCGGCGTTCGCGCGCACCGTGATCCATTTCAGGGACGGGCTGGTCGAACGGATCGAGGCGCAGCATCGCCCCGGCGCGATGCCCGCGATGGACCCGCACTGATGTTCGGCACCACGCTGCTCCTCGCGATCCGCTCGATCCGGCGACACCTGTTGCGGTCGTTCCTGACGACGCTGGGCATCGTGATCGGCGTCGGCGCGGTGGTGACGATGGTGACGCTGGGCAAGGCGACGACCGCCGCCGTGCAGCAGTCCATCTCGTCTCTGGGCACCAATATCCTCCAGGTCCGCCCGGGCCAGGGCTTCGGGCGCGGCGGCGGCGGTCCGCGCCCCCCCGATTTCAAGCCCAAGGATGTCGACGCCATCGCCGACCAGATCGCGGGCGTGACCGCGGTCGCCCCGCAGGCGCAGACCAGCGCGACCGCCATTTATGAGGGGGCGAACTGGTCCACGACCGTGACCGGCACCACGACGGCCTACTTTACCGTCCAGCCCTGGCCGCTCGCGTCGGGCCGGCTCTGGACGCCCGCCGAGGAAGCGGCGGGCAAGGCGGTGTGCATCATCGGCAATACCGTCCGCCAGAACCTGTTCCGCACCACCGATGCGGTCGGCAAGCGGTTCCGCATCGGCGCGATCAGCTGCGACGTGATCGGTGTGCTGACGACGCGCGGGCAGGGCGGGTTCGGCGATCAGGACGATGTGGTGCTGATGCCGATCAAGGCGGTCCAGCGGCGCTTCACCGGCAGCCGCGACATCCGCCTGATGCTGGTCGGCGTCGATCAGGCCTATCAGACGAGCACGGTCCAGTCCTCGTTGACCGACCTGCTACGCGAACGGCGCAATATCACGGGGGCGAAGGACGATGATTTCAATATCTTCGACACCAAGCAGATCAGCGACACGCTGACCAGCACGACCACCATGCTGACCCGTATCGTCGCGGCGGTGGCGGCGATCAGCCTGGTCGTGGGCGGGATCGGCATCATGAACATCATGCTGGTGTCGGTGACCGAGCGCACCCGCGAGATCGGCATCCGCCTGGCCATCGGCGCGGTCGCGCGCGAGGTGCTGATGCAGTTCCTGGTCGAGGCGGTGGTGCTGTCCTGCCTGGGCGGAATCGTCGGGCTGGTCCTGGCGCAGGCGATCATCGCGGCGCTCGTCCCCGTGATGCAGGTGCCGTGGACCTTCGATCTTCAGATCAACGTCATCGCCTTTGCGATCTCGGCGGTGATCGGCGTGGTGTTCGGGTATTTCCCGGCGCGCAGGGCGGCCGCGCTCAATCCGATCGACGCGCTTCGGCACGAGTGATCCTGCGCTCGGGCGCGCGGACGAGCTGGCGCAGCCGTTCCAGATCCTCGGGCGTGTCGATGTCGATCAACTCGGCGGGTGCCGTCACGACATGCCGACCGCCCGCGACCATATCGCGCGCGGCGCCGTCCCCCGCCAGCGCCAGCAGATCGTCGAAGCGCGCCGATCCGAACACGCCCGGCGGGGTCGGATGCTCGCCATTGCTCGACACCACCACCGATTTCTCGTCCTCATAGGCGTCGAACAGGCGATAGATATGGGCCGCCGTCACGCGCGGCATGTCGGCCATCGCGACAAGCACCGCCTGTGGGCGCGCCTTCATCGCCTCCCGCACGCCCAGATGCACCGAATGCGACAGGCCCTGGCCGATATCGGTGTTGTGGAGGACGGTGTAGCCGCGCGATGCGAAATCGAGCTGGCACCCGTCGGTCACCACGATCCGGTCCGCAAAGGGAATGCTTTCCAGCGCGGTGGTGACGTGAAACCCCACCGGCTTGCCGAGAAATTCGGCTTCCAGCTTGTTCTGCATGCCGAAACGGCTCGACTGACCCGCCGCCAGCAGGATCAGGATCACATGGTCAGCGTCGATCATGAAAGGCTCCTGTCATTGCCGCCGGTTCGCCACCGCGATCCCCGGCGGGCGATCGCACCGAAGTCCAGGCGGCGGGGGCCGCCGCTTCGATCGATCGCCCGCTGGTCAACGCCCGTCGCGACCAGACGCTCCCGCCGTCCGTCGATCGCACCATGGTGCGGGTGGCGCGGGGCCCTCCCTCCCGATGTCATGCAATTGACCATTGATTGTGAAATGCAGCGCGCCATCCCCCTTGGGACTATAGTTGGATGAACGAACGTCATGTTTCTCTCGCGCTTCCCGTTGCGATCTGTCCTGATTGCCGTCTCGCTCCTGGTCGGACACAGTGCCGCCATGTCCGCTGATCTCTCCAGGCCGCTCTCCCCGCCCATCGTCATCGCGCATCGCGGCGCGAGCGGCGAGCGGCCCGAACATACGTTGGCCGCCTATGACCTGGCGATCCACGAAGGGGCCGATGTGATCGAGCCCGATCTGGTTCCGACCAAGGACGGCCATCTGGTCGCGCGGCACGAGAATGAGATTTCTGGGACCACCGATGTGGCCGCGCATCCCGAATTCGCCGACCGCCGCACGACCAAGACGATCGACGGGCAGACCGAGACTGGATGGTTCACCGAGGATTTCACGCTCGCCGAGCTGAAGACACTGCGCGCGCGCGAACGCCTGCCGCAACTGCGCACCACCGATTATGACGGGCAATATCCGATCCCGACGCTGGAAGAGATCATCGCGCTCGCCAAGCAACGGTCGCGGGAAACTGGGCGGACCATCTCCATCTATCCCGAGACCAAGCACCCGACCTATTTCGCATCGATCGGGCTGGGCACCGATGCGCCGCTGGTCGCCGCGCTCGACAAGGCGGGATGGAAGACGGCGGACGCCCCGGTCTTCATCCAGTCGTTCGAGGTCAACAACCTCAAGCATCTGAAGACGATGACGGGGATTCGCCTGATCCAGCTGGTGGCCGGGGAGCAGGGCCCGGCGGACAAGGCCGCGCCCAGCTATGCCGCGATGATGACGCCCGACGGGCTGAAGCAGGTCGCGACCTATGCCTGGGGCATCGGGCCGGACAAGGCGATGCTGTGGAATGGCGATGCGCCGACGCCGCTGGTCGCGGATGCGCACCGTGCGGGGCTGCGCGTGCATCCCTGGACGTTCCGGGCGGAGAATTACTTCGTGCGCCCGGCCTTCCGCCGCGGCGCTGATCCCAAGGCGCATGGCGATGTGCGCGGTGAGATCGCGGCGGCGCTGCACCAGGGCATCGACGGATTCTTCACCGATTTCCCGCAAATTGGCGTAGAAACGCGCAACGCCGTCGTGCGCGCCCGCTGAAAGTCCTGGAATATATGCGTAACCTCGTCCTGAAACTCGCCGTCCTGACCGTGCCGCTCGCGACCGGGGGCTGTGTGAAGACCGTCACCGGCGTGGTGAAGGCTCCGTTTCAGGCTGCGGGGCAGGTCGTCGACTGGACGACGACCAGCCAGGACGAGGCGGACCGCAATTACGGTCGCAAGATGCGCAAGCGCGAGGCGCGCGAAGGGCGCGAGCGTGCGGCCTATGAAAAACAGTGCCGCCGCCATCCCGAAGAGTGCCAGCCCGGATCGGCGCCGTACGGATCGGCTCAGGCAGGACAGGGCCAGCCCCAGGGCTATGACGGCTATCGCGCGGGCAATGAATGAGCTGAAGCGGTAGCGGCGGCGCCGTGCACAGGCCGGGCACAGGCCCGGCGGAGCGTCATCCGCGCAATGCCATGGTCGGTGATGGCGCGGCCTGTTGCTGGCCCTGATCCGAACGGGGCATGGGCCATCCGGCCAGGATGGTTGCCACCGCCGCCAGCACTTGCGGGCGGTGCTGGACCCATAAATGGCTGGACCGGACCTCGATCGCCTGGGCCGCGTCATCGCGGCAGATGGTGCCGGCGACCAGCCCGTCGCTTCGGCTCCAGATCGCGGCGGTGCGACAGGGCAGCGGCCCGGCGATTGCGGCCGATCGGGCGATGATAGCGGGATCGTCGATCCGTTCGCCGGTCAGCCGCTCGAACACGCGCCAGACATTCGTCGCGCGCGCCGGGCCCGCATAGGGCGAGGCAATGGTGACGACGCCGGCGACCAGATCGGGACGGGCCTGCGCCACCATGCGCGCCATGATCCCGCCCAGGCTGACACCGACCAGCGTCACGGGGCCGTGGCTGGCGAGCGACTCGATCCGCGCGATGAGGCGCTCGGCGGCGGTCCCGACGCTGCGCACGCCAAGATTGCGCCCCTGCCCCCAGCCATGAACACGGTAGCCCTTGGCGGTCAGATAGCGGCGCAGCAGGATGTTCGACCGATCGCCGTTGAACAGGCCGGGCAGCAGCTTGACGGTTCGGCCGTCCCCCGATGGCGCGGCGGCCAAGGCTGCCCGGTGTCGCCACCATGTCGCCCCCATCCACAGCGCGCGGGGAAGCTCGGCGGCCCAGAGCGCCTTGGACGGCGGCGGGATCACAGCCATGCCATCACCGTCCAGGGAAAGGGCGTCCACCACCCCATCCGCACCCCCGCCGCGGCCAGCGCGTCGCCAGTCCAGCTGTTGCAGGTGTACAGCGCGCTATACCGTCCCGTCGCGTCGTAAAAGGCGTCATATCCGGCATAGCCCGGATCGCGCTGTCCGCCCGCGCGCCGACTCTGCCGGATGAAGGCGACCAGATCGCGATAGGCCGCAGGCGAGAGGCGAAGCGCGCGGACATCGTCGCGATTGGCGGCGGGGCGGGGCAGGTGATCGACATGGATCAGCGTTCGGTCGCTGCCTAGCACGGCGTGCAGGATCGGTCCCGGTCGCGCGTCGCGCCAGGTCGGCGTCTCGCGGAAGAAACGCGCCTCGCCCCAGCCGATGGCGAGATAGCGATGGCCCGCATAGCGCGGATCGCGCAGATCCTCCGGCGGTGCCCAGTCGCGCCAGTCCACTCCGGCGGCCTGTTTGGGCAGGATGATCGCGCTGTGGATCGCGCTCGACTCGACATAGATGGTGACCGCGTCCGCGCCGGGTGGGGAATGGGCGATGGTCGGCCGCGCGATCAGGCCCAGCGCGCTTCCCGCGATCAGATAGGCGAGCAGGATCAACGCGATCCCGGCCGCCATTCCCCTTGCAACCCGGCCGAGCCGTTGCCACGATATGGTTTCAACTGACACCATCTTCATGATAGGCTCCGCGCATGGCACAGGAAACCCATGTTCTCGCCGCGCCGCCCGAAGGGGCGGGGACGGACTGGACCATCCCGCAGGGGTGGGAGCATTATACCGCCGAAGACCATGCGACCTGGGATACGCTGTTCGCGCGCCAGTCCGCATTGCTGCCGGGCCGGGCGTCGGCGGCCTATCTGCGGGGTCTCGACGTGCTCAAGCTGTCGCGCCCGGGCATTCCCGATTTCGCGGAATTGTCGGAGCGTCTGATGGCGCTGACCGGATGGCAGGTGGTGGCCGTGCCGGGGCTGGTGCCCGATGATGTCTTTTTCGACCATATGGCCAATCGCCGCTTCGTCGCGGGCAATTTCATCCGGCGGCCCGACCAGCTCGATTATCTGCAGGAGCCGGACGTGTTTCACGACGTGTTCGGCCATGTACCGATGCTCGCCGATCCGGTGTTCGCCGATTATCTCGCCGCCTATGGCCGTGGCGGGCAGCGGGCGCTGGGCATGGATGCGCTGCAATATCTCGGGCGGCTCTACTGGTACACGGTCGAGTTCGGGCTCGTGCGCGAGGACGGCGATTTGCGCATTTACGGCGCGGGCATCGTGTCGAGCTATTCGGAAAGCCGTTTCGCGCTGGAGGATCCGAGCCCCAACCGGATCGGCTTCGACCTGAAGCGGGTCATGCGCACCCAATACCGGATCGATGATTTTCAGCAGAATTATTTCGTGATCCCAAGCTACGAGGCGCTGCTCAGGACGACGCTGGAAACCGATTTCGCGCCGCTCTACGCGGAGATCCGCGCGCTGCCCGATATCCCTGTGGCGGAGATTGTGGCGGGGGATGCGGTGATGACCCATGGCACCCAGGATTATGCGCGGAGGAAGGCGGGATAGGCTTTCTTCCATAGGGCGCCGATCCTGACCGGTTCGGACTCAGGAGACGTGACGCGGAACCTTCCGCCGGGCGCCCGGTTCGCCGGTCATGCCCGATACGCCCAATAATGCGGTGAATTACCCGCTGCTCGCCCGCCCGCATATCCAGCTTTACGGGCCGGTGAACGAGGCGATGTATGCCGCGTTCAAGGACCAGCTGGCTGCGGCACCCCCCGATGGGCCGCTGGTCCTGTCGATCACCACTCTGGGCGGCGATCCCGAAATGGCGCGGGCGATGGGCGACTCGATCCGGCTGCTGCGCAACTATACCGGACGCGCGGCGCTGTTCCTGGGCAAGGTCGCGGTCTATTCGGCGGGGGCGACGCTGATGTCGGCCTTTCCGGTCAAGCATCGTTTCCTGACACGCGGTACAAGGTTGATGCTTCACGAGCGACAGATGGATTCGACGCTCGACCTTTCCGGCCCGCTGACCGGCCTTTCGGTCCTTCTGAAGGCCAAGCTGCACGAGGTCGAGCATTCGATCCGCATCCAGGAAGAGGGATTCCGCGCCATCGTCGCGGAGTCGCGGGTGTCGTTCGACACGCTGTGCGAGAAGGCGCGCAGCAACTGGTATATCGATGCGGACGAGGCGCGGGACCTGGGCCTCGTCCTCGACGTGATCTGAGCGCGTCGGAAATTTCCCCCAAGACATTTGCGGCAAGCGCCCCTGTCATGTATCGGCTCGCCTGATCCTTTGCCGACATGCCTGTCGGCGCATCCAGCGGGTTTGTGACCATGGCCGAATTTGCCCTGCCGAAGAACAGCGTCATCAAGAAGGGCGAAACGCACAAGGCGACCACGTCGGGCCGCATCAAGAAGTTCAAGGTCTATCGCTACGATCCCGATTCGGGCGCCAACCCGCGCTACGACACGTTCGAGGTCGACCTGGACGAATGCGGTCCGATGGTGCTCGACGCGCTCATCAAGATGAAGGCGGAGCAGGACAGCTCGCTGACCTTCCGTCGCTCGTGCCGCGAGGGCATTTGCGGATCGTGCGCGATGAACATCGATGGCCGCAACGGTCTGGCCTGCACCACCGCGATCGAGGATGTGAAGGGCGAGATCCGCATCACCCCGCTGCCGCATATGGACGTGGTCAAGGATCTGGTCCCCGACTTCACCCATTTCTATGCGCAATATGCCTCGATCAAGCCGTGGCTGCAGACCGTGTCGCCCGCCCCCTCGGGCAAGGAGCGGCTCCAGTCGCCTGACGACCGCGCCAAGCTCGATGGTCTGTACGAGTGCATCCTGTGCGCCTGCTGCTCGACTTCGTGCCCCAGCTATTGGTGGAACAGCGACAAGTTCCTCGGCCCGGCGATCCTGCTCCAGGCCTATCGCTGGCTGGCCGACAGCCGTGACGAGATGACCGGCGAGCGTCTGGACGCGCTGGAAGATCCCTTCCGCCTGTATCGCTGCCACACGATCATGAATTGCGCCAATGTCTGCCCCAAGGGGCTGAATCCGGCCAAGGCGATCGCCGAAATCAAGAAGATGGAGGCCGAACGGGTCATCTGACCCGGCGGTTCTCGCCTTTGACGAACACGGGGAAGGGGGCTGGCGACGGCCCCCTTTTCCGCATCCGGGGTTGACGGACACGGATGCGAGGCAGACATCGCCCCGGCAATGCCCGATATCCTGAACGCCTATCGCCGCCTGGTCGAGGCCGGAGAGCTTCGCCCCGATCCCGAACAGGCCGCCGCCGCCGCACGACTCGAGGACCTGGCCACCGCGCTCGAATCGCCGCCCAGGGCCGGCTTGTTCGCGCGCCTGACAGGCAAGGGCAATCCGGCGCCCAGGGGGGTGTATCTCTGGGGCGATGTCGGGCGTGGCAAGTCGATGCTGATGGACCTGTTCTTTACCCAAGTTGCGGTCGAGGCCAAGCGTCGCGTTCATTTCGCCGAGTTCATGCTGGAGGTGCATGGCCGAATCGCCACAGAGCGCGCCAAACAGGCGGGCGACCCGATCGCGCCTGTCGCCGCCGCGCTGGCCGGGGAGACCCGGCTGCTGGCCTTTGACGAGATGATGGTGACGAACAGTCCCGACGCGATGATCCTGTCGCGGCTGTTTACCGCGCTGATCGAGGCGGGGGTGACGATCGTCACCACCTCCAACCGTCCGCCCAGGGACCTCTACAAGAACGGATTGAACCGCGAGCATTTCCTGCCGTTCATCGCGCTGATCGAGGCGCGTCTGGACGTACTGGCGCTCAACGGGCCGACCGATTACCGGCGTGATCGGCTGGGGCGGCTCGACACCTGGCTGGTGCCCAATGGGCCGAAGGCGACGATGACGCTGTCGGCGGCCTTCTTCCGGCTGACGGACTATCCGGTCGAGGACGCCGCGCATGTCCCTTCCGAGGACCTGAAGGTCGGCGGCCGGACGCTGCACGTCCCCAAGGCGCTGAAGGGCGTCGCGGTCTTCTCGTTCAAGCGCTTGTGCGGCGAGGCGCGGGGGGCGGCGGACTATCTGGCGATCGCACGGCGATTCCACACCGTCATCCTGGTCGGCATTCCCCGGCTGGGGCCGGAGAATCGTAACGAGGCGGCGCGCTTCGTCCAGCTCATCGACGCGCTCTACGAACACAAGGTCAAGCTGCTCGCCGCAGCGGATGCGCAGCCCGCCGAACTCTATGAAACGGGTGATGGCCGGTTCGAGTTCGAGCGCACGATCAGCCGGTTGGACGAGATGCGATCCGAAGACTATCTGACCCGGGGGCACGGGGCGGATGAGGTCTTGAACGATGCTTAATGCATTTGAGAAACATTATCATTTAAAATCTTAAACTCTGTGGATTAGCGGTTGCCCCGTCGCGCCGATAGGCGTAGTTCGCGTGACCAATCACGCACGTCCACTACGGAGTAGGATTGGAATGGCCCGCAAGAAGATTGCACTGATCGGCGCAGGGAATATCGGCGGCACGCTCGCCCACCTCGCCGCGCTCAAGGGGCTGGGCGATATCGTCCTGTTCGACGTCGTCGAGGGTGTGCCGCAGGGCAAGGCGCTCGACCTGTCGCAGTGCGGCCCGGTCGAAGGCTTCGATGCGAACATCAAGGGTTCCAACGATTACGCCGACATCGCGGGCGCCGATGTCATCATCGTCACCGCCGGCGTCGCGCGCAAGCCCGGCATGAGCCGTGACGACCTGCTCGGCATCAACCTGAAGGTGATGAAGGCGGTCGGCGAGGGCATCAGGAACAACGCCCCCGACGCGTTCGTCATCTGCATCACCAACCCGCTCGACGCGATGGTCTGGGCGCTGCGCGAATTCTCGGGGCTGCCGGCGAACAAGGTCGTCGGCATGGCCGGCGTGCTCGACTCGGCGCGCTTCTCGCACTTCCTCGCCGAGGAGTTCGGCGTGTCGGTGAAGGACGTGAACACCTTCGTGCTCGGCGGCCACGGCGACACGATGGTCCCGGTCCTCGAATATTCGACCGTCAGCGGCATTCCGGTCAGCGACCTGATCGAAATGGGCTTCTCGACCCGGGAAAAGGTCGATGAGATCATCAAGCGCACCCGTGGTGGCGGCGGCGAGATCGTCGCGCTGCTCAAGACCGGCTCGGCCTTCTACGCGCCCGCGACCAGCGGCATCGCGATGGCCGAGGCGTATCTCTACGACCAGAAGCGCATCCTGCCGGCCGCCGCGCACCTGTCGGGTGAATATGGCATCGACAATCTCTATGTCGGCGTCCCCGTCGTGATCGGGGCCGGTGGCGTCGAGAAGGTGGTCGAGGTCAAGCTGTCGGACGAGGCGAAGGCCAACCTCCAGGTCTCGGTCGACGCGGTCAAGGAACTGCTCGTCGCCTGCAAGGGCATCGACGAGACGCTGGCGTAATTCTGGCGTGAGCTACCACCCCGGCGAAGGCCGGGGCCCAGTGTGGGGTGCCCTGCGCGATGGATGGTTCGGCCTATGTGTACATCATGGCCAGCCGCCGGAACGGGACGATCTATATCGGGTCGACGATCAATCTGCCGAAGCGTGCCTGGGAGCATCGCAACGGCGTCGTCGAGGGGTTCACCAAACGATATGGCTGTCATCTGCTCGTCTGGTACGAGGCGCATGACAGTTGGGAATGTGCACGGCAGCGCGAGCTGCGAATGAAAGAATGGAGACGCAACTGGAAGTTGCAGAAGATCGAGAAGCTCAATCCCCGCTGGGATGACCTTTACGATCGGATCGCGCTTCCATGACCGTCTTCCCAACTGGACCCCGGCGTTCGCCGGGGTGGAAGGGCGATTAGCGAATGAGCATCCTCGTCAACAAGAACACCAAGGTCATCACCCAGGGCATGACGGGTGAGACCGGCACGTTCCACACCCAGCAGGCGCTGGCGTACGGCACGCAGATGGTCGGCGGCGTGACGCCGGGCAAGGGCGGCACCGAGCATATCGGCCTGCCGGTCTTCAACACCGTTGCCGAAGCCAAGTCGAAGACGGGCGCCGATGCGTCGGTCATCTATGTCCCGCCGCCCTTCGCGGCCGACTCGATCCTGGAAGCGATCGACGCGGAGATCCCGCTGATCGTCGCGATCACCGAGGGCATTCCGGTGCTCGACATGGTCAAGGTCAAGCGCGCTTTGTCGGGCTCCAAGTCGCGGCTGATCGGCCCGAACTGCCCGGGCGTGCTGACGCCGGGCGAGTGCAAGATCGGCATCATGCCCGGTTCGATCTTCAAGAAGGGTTCGGTCGGCGTCGTGTCGCGCTCGGGCACGCTGACCTATGAGGCGGTGTTCCAGACCTCGAACGCTGGCCTGGGTCAGACGACCGCGGTCGGCATCGGCGGCGACCCCGTCAACGGCACCAACTTCATCGACGTGCTGGAGCTGTTCCTGGCCGACGACGAGACTCAGTCGATCATCATGATCGGCGAGATCGGCGGCTCGGCGGAAGAAGAAGCCGCGCAGTTCCTGCGCGACGAAGCCAAGCGCGGTCGTTCGAAGCCGATGGCGGGCTTCATTGCGGGCCGCACCGCGCCTCCGGGTCGTCGCATGGGCCATGCCGGTGCGATCGTCTCGGGCGGCCAGGGCGGCGCCGAGGACAAGATCGCGGCGATGGAAGCGGCCGGGATCAAGGTCGCGGCCAGCCCGTCGGAACTCGGCTCGACGCTGTTGTCGGTGCTGAACAAGTAAGGCGTATCGCGTCACCCCGGCACACCCGCCGGGGTCCGTGGCGGCAGGCGGGCCGCTCGCGGCTGCGGACCCCAGGCGGATGTGCCGGGGTGGCGATGAGTTGATAAGACGGGCGGTCGAGGAAGCGTCTCATGGGCTACGAAGGCCAGGAATTCAGCGACATCGCGGCGGGCGTCAGCCCAGCCTTCATCGAAACGCTCTATGCCAAGTACCAGGCCGACCCGTCGTCGGTCGATGCCGGCTGGCGGACCTTTTTCGATGGTCTGGAGCAGGGTGTCAGCGCGCCGAGCTGGCAGAACAAGCGCTGGCCGCTGACCTCGACCGACGATCTGACGGCGGGTCTCGACCCGACCCAGATGGAACCCGCGCCGAAGCCCGCCAAGGGTGGCAAGCCGGCCGCCGGTGCTCCGGCCGCCGCGCCCTCGACCGCCGAGATCGTCAAGGCGGCGGGCGACGCGATCCGCGCGCAGATGCTGATCCGCACCTATCGTGTGCGCGGCCATCTTGCCGCCAATCTCGATCCGCTGGGCCTGTCGGGCCTGCGTGAACTGCCGGAAGATCTGAAGACCGAGTATCACGGCTTCACCGATGCCGATCTCGACCGCAAGGTGTATCTGGGCGGCTCGATGGGTTTTGAATGGGCAACCATTCGCGAGTTGGTCGAGACGCTGCGCAAGAATTACTGCGGCAATATCGGCCTGGAATATATGCACATCGCCGATGTCGAGGAGCGTCGCTTCCTCCAGGACCGGATGGAAGGCCAGGACAAGGCGATCGACTTCACCGTCGATGGCAAGAAGGCCATCCTGAACAAGGTCATCGAAGCCGAGCAGTGGGAAAAATTCCTCGGCAAGAAATATGTCGGCACCAAGCGCTTCGGCCTGGACGGTGGCGAGTCGATGATCCCCGCGCTCGAATCGGTCATCAAATATGGTGGCCAGATGGGCGTGCGCGAGATCGTGTTCGGCATGGCGCATCGCGGCCGCCTGAACGTGCTGGCCAATGTCATGGCCAAGCCGCTGCGCGTGATCTTCCACGAGTTCGCGGGCGGTTCGGCCAACCCCGATGACATCGGCGGTTCGGGCGACGTGAAATACCATCTCGGCACCTCGACCGATCGCGAGTTTGACGGCCAGAGGGTCCATATGTCGCTGGTCGCCAACCCCTCGCACCTGGAGGCGGTAAACCCCGTCGTGCTGGGCAAGACCCGCGCGATCCAGACGATCGCGGGCGATCTGGAGGACCACACGGCCTCGGTGCCGGTGCTGATCCATGGCGACGCGGCGTTCGCCGGCCAGGGCATCGTCTGGGAGTGCCTCGGCTTCTCGGGCATCCGTGGCTATAACACGGGCGGCTGCGTCCACTTCATCATCAACAACCAGGTGGGCTTCACCACCTCGCCGCAGTTCGCGCGGTCCTCGCCCTATCCGTCGGATGTGGCCAAGGGCGTTCAGGCGCCGGTCTTCCACGTCAATGGCGACGATCCCGAAGCGGTGACCTTCGCCACCAAGATGGCGATCGAGTTCCGCCAGAAGTTCCATCGCGACATCGTGATCGACATGTGGTGCTATCGCCGCTTCGGTCATAACGAGGGCGACGAGCCGGGCTTTACCCAGCCGCTGATGTACAACAAGATCCGCTCGCACCCCGGTGTCAGCGAAATCTATTCGAAGCGCCTCGTCGCCGAGGGTGTGGTCGACCAGGCCTGGGTCGACGAGAATATCAAGCAGTACACGACGCGCTGCGAGGGCGAGTTCGAGGCGGGGCAGGGCTACAAGCCCAACAAGGCCGACTGGTTCGCTGGTCGCTGGTCGGGCCTGTCCGCGCCGAAGGAAACCGATCAGGGTCGCCGTAACGTGGAGACCGGCCTCGACAAGAAGCTGTTCGACGCGATCGGCCGCACGCTGACCACCATCCCCGAGGGGTTGCAGGTCCACAAGACGCTGAACCGCGTGCTCGACGCCAAGCGCCAGATGTTCACGACCGGCGAGAATTTCGACTGGGCGACCGGCGAGGCTTTGGCTTTCGGTTCGCTGTTGTCGGAAGGCTATGGCGTCCGCCTGTCGGGTCAGGATTCGGGTCGCGGCACCTTCTCGCAGCGTCACGCGGTCTGGGTCGACCAGACCGATGAGCACAAGTACGTGCCGCTCAAGACCGTCGAGCATGGCAGCTTCGAGGTGCTGGACAGCCCGCTGTCCGAATATGGCGTGCTGGGCTTCGAATATGGCTATGCGCTCGCCGATCCGAAGACGCTGGTGCTGTGGGAGGCGCAGTTCGGCGATTTCGTCAACGGCGCGCAGATCATGATCGACCAGTTCATCACGTCGGGCGAGTCCAAGTGGCTGCGGGCCAACGGCCTCGTGATGCTGCTGCCGCACGGTTATGAAGGGCAGGGACCCGAGCACAGCTCGGCGCGTCCCGAACGCTTCCTCCAGTCCTGCGCGGGCGACAATATCCAGGTCGCGAACTGCACCACCCCGGCCAATTATTTCCACCTGTTGCGCCGCCAGATGCACCGCAATTTCCGCAAGCCTTTGGTCATCTTCACGCCCAAGTCGCTGCTGCGCCACAAGCTGGCGGTGTCGAAGGCCGAGGATTTCCAGGGCGAAAGCCACTTCCGCCGTCTGCTCTCGGATACCAACGGCGCGGCCGATGCGGACACGACGCGTCTGGTCCTGTGCACCGGCAAGGTCGCCTATGACCTGATCGAGGCGCGCGATGCGGCGGGCGACACCACGACCCAGATCGTGCGCGTCGAGCAGCTCTATCCGTTCCCGGGCGACGCGCTCGCCCAGCGGATCGCGCGGATGCCGAACTTGCAGGACGTTGTCTGGGCGCAGGAAGAGCCGAAGAACAACGGCTATTGGTTCTTCGTCGAGCCGTTGATCGAAGAGTCGCTGGCGGCCGCCGGGGCTTCGGTGAACCGCGCCCGCTATGCCGGGCGTGCGGCGGCGGCATCGCCCGCCACCGGCCTGATGAAGCGCCATACCGCCGAGCAGGGGGCGCTGGTCGCCGACGCGCTGGGCCACAATGTCCGCGAGGAAATCCGCCGGACGCGCGCCGAGGGCAGCAACACCACCGCCAAGCCGACCACGGCCGCAGCGGACTGATATACCGACGAGTGCCCCGGCTCTTTAGGGTCCGGGGCGGGATGAAATCTGGCGCGGGCGTTTTGCCCGCCCGCGTAAGAGCCCCGGCTGAGAGGCCGGGCGGAGGAAATGGGAATGGCGACTGAAGTTCTGGTGCCGGTGCTGGGCGAATCGATCTCCGAGGCGACGCTGGGCGAATGGCTGAAGCAGCCGGGTGACGCGGTGGCGGTCGACGAGCCGATCGCGAGCCTGGAGACCGACAAGGTCTCGGTCGAAGTGCCCTCGCCAGTGGCGGGCGTCATGGGCGAGCATGCCGTCAAGGTCGGCGACACGGTGCAGGTTGGCGCGCTGCTCGCGACCGTTAACGCCGGTGGTTCGGCCCCGGCGAAGACCGAGACGGCGGCCCCCGCCCCGGCGGCCCCTGCCGCTGCTTCGGCGACCGCTGACGAGCCGAGCGACTCGCCTGCCGCGCTGTCGCCGTCGGTTCGCCGTGCGGTTCTCGAGCATGGCCTCGATCCCGCGACGATCAAAGGTACCGGCAAGGACGGCCGCATCACCAAGGAAGACGTCGCTGCCGCCGCCGCCAGCAAGTCGAGCGCCCCGGCTCCGGCCGCCGCGCCGGCCGCTGCCGCGCCGGCCGGGTCGGCGCGCAAGGAAGAGCGCGTGAAGATGACGCGCCTGCGTCAGACGATCGCCAAGCGCCTGAAGGAAGCGCAGAACACCGCCGCGATGTTGACGACCTTCAACGACGTCGACATGAGCGCGGTGATCGAGGCGCGCGCCAAATATAAGGACCTGTTCGAGAAGAAGCACGGCGTCCGCCTGGGCTTCATGGGCTTCTTCGTGAAGGCCGCGACGATGGCGCTGAAGGATATTCCCGCCGTCAACGCCTCGCTCGAGGGCGATGAGATCATCTATCACGATTATGCCGATATCTCGGTCGCCGTCTCGGCCCCGAACGGTCTGGTCGTGCCGGTCATCCGCGATGCGCAGGACCTGTCGGTCGCGGGCATCGAGAAGACGATCGGCGATTTC
This sequence comes from Facivitalis istanbulensis, assembly GCF_040560405.1. Lineage (NCBI taxonomy): Bacteria > Pseudomonadati > Pseudomonadota > Alphaproteobacteria > Sphingomonadales > Sphingomonadaceae > Facivitalis > Facivitalis istanbulensis. The sequence continues at coordinate 70,493 of NZ_JAVSCQ010000014.1, read as the reverse complement.
GGCCGCCGCGCCAAGGATGGCACGCTCAAGATGGACGAGATGAAGGGCGGCACCTTCACCATCTCCAACGGCGGCGTGTTCGGTTCGCTGATGTCGACCCCGATCATCAACCCGCCCCAGTCGGCGGTGCTGGGCCTCCACCGTATCGAGGAGCGTCCGGTGGTGGTCAACGGCCAGGTCGTCGTCCGTCCGATGATGTACCTCGCGCTGTCCTATGACCATCGGATCATCGACGGTCGCGAGGCGGTGACCTTCCTCGTCGCGCTGAAGAACGCGATCGAGGATCCGACCCGTATCCTGATCGACCTCTGATCGTTGCGTGACCCCTGCGGACCCTTGCATCGGCAAGGGTCCGTTCGTGCTGTATCAAGGCGGGTGTGCCCGCAGGCTGGACCCCGAATGGCGGGGAACGGGAGAGACAAATGGCTGAGTATGACTATGACGTCCTGGTGATCGGCGCTGGCCCTGGCGGCTATGTCGCGGCGATCCGCGCGGCGCAACTGGGCCTGAAGACCGCGTGCGCCGAAGCGCGCGAGACGCTGGGCGGCACCTGCCTCAATGTCGGCTGCATCCCGTCAAAGGCGTTGCTCCACGCCTCCGAACTGTTCGAGGAAACCAGCCACGGCGCGTTCGCCAAGTTCGGCGTCGAGATCGCGGGTGCGACGCTCAACCTCGACCAGATGCATGCCGAGAAGGTCAAGGCGGTCGGCGAACTGACCGGCGGCATCGAATATCTGTTCAAGAAGAACAAGGTCACCTGGCTGAAGGGCAAGGCCGTGTTCCAGGACGCTGGCACCGTGAAGGTCGGCGATCAGACCGTCACCGCGCGCGACATCGTGATCGCGACCGGCTCGGTCGTCACGCCCTTGCCGGGTGTCACCATCGACCAGAAGGTGGTGGTCGACTCGACCGGCGCGCTGGCGCTGCCCAAGGTGCCGGAGCATCTGGTCGTCATCGGCGGCGGTGTGATCGGGCTGGAGCTGGGTTCGGTCTGGCGGCGTCTGGGCGCCAAGGTGACGGTCGTCGAGTATCTCGACCAGATCCTGCCGGGCTTCGATGGCGAGGTCCGCAAGGAATCGGCCAAGCTGTTCAAGAAGCAGGGCATGGAGCTGAAGACCTCGACCAAGGTGACCGGCGTCACCGTCGAGGGCGATCGCGCGACCGTAACGGTCGAACCGGCAGCAGGCGGTGCGGCGGAAACGCTGTCGGCCGATGCCGTGCTGGTCGCGATCGGCCGCAAGCCCAACACCGACGGGCTGAACCTGGACGCGGCGGGCGTGACGCTGAACCAGCGTGGCCAGATCGAGATCGATCATGACTTCGCGACCAATGTCGATGGCATCTGGGCGATCGGCGACGTGGTCCCCGGCCCGATGCTGGCGCACAAGGCCGAGGACGAAGGCGTCGCGGTGGCGGAGAATATCGCGGGCCAGACCGGCATCGTGAACCATGATGTCATTCCCAGCGTCGTCTACACCATGCCCGAGATCGCGGGTGTCGGCCTGTCGGAAGAAGCGGCGAAGGAAAAGGGCGAGATCAAGGTCGGCAAGTTCCCCTTCATGGCGAACAGCCGCGCCAAGACCAACCGCGATACCGACGGCTTCGTGAAGGTCATCGCCGACGCCAAGACCGATCGCGTGCTGGGCGTGTGGATCATCTCGTCGCTGGCCGGCACGATGATCGCGCAGGCCGCGCAGGCGATGGAGTTCGGCGCGACGTCGGAAGACATCGCCTATACCTGCCACGCGCACCCGACTCATTCGGAAGCGCTGAAGGAAGCCGCCATGGCGGTGCAGGGCAAGCCGATCCATATCTGATCGGCGCTTCCGATCCGGAATGAAAGGGGGCGGGGCATCATCGGATGCCTCGCCCCTTTTTCATTGTCGGGCTGGACGGGGAACGATCGCCGTCAGTGCAGCTTCGCGATCGAAAGCCCGTCTTCCTTGGCGCGCGCCTTCACCGACTCCTCGCTACGGGTCAGCGCCTTGGCGATGGCCTTTAGCGGCATGCCCTTTTTGGCGAGCGTGTGCAGTTTCTGGATCTCGTCGGGTCGCCACGGCTGGCGATGTCGTTCAAAGCGTTCGGCCATGCCGCATCCTAGCCGTGCGGGCGGGGACTGGCCATGGCCTTGGTGCGGATCAGGCGCACCAGCGCGGTATCGAGGGCTTGCAGGAATTGCGAGCGATCGGTGCGCGAAAAGGGCGGCGGGCCGCCCAGTTGCTCGCCGCCCGCGCGCAGGTCCGCCATGATCGCGCGGGTGGCGATCGCGCCGCCGATCGAATTGGCGGTGAAGGGCCTGCCATTCGGGGCGATCACCGTCGCGCCCGCCTTCAGACAGCGATCGGCGAGCAGGATATCGGTGGTGACGACGATCGCGTCCGCATCGGCGCGCTCGGCGATCCAGTCATCGGCGGCGTCGAACCCGCTATCGACCGTCACGCGGGACAGCAGCGGATGGACGGGGATGCGCAGCCAGGCATTGCTGACGATCGTGACGGGGACCGCGTGGCGGATCGCGACCTTGTAGATTTCGTCCTTCACCGGGCAGGCATCGGCATCGACCAGAATTGCCATCGTCATCCCGCGTCCTTTCGCGCCATCCATTCGCGCCTGATCCGGCAAGGGGATCATGCATCGGCCGACAGACGGAAGGCGGGGGCGGGTGTCAATCCTTTTGGCGCGCGCCGGGGGACGGGGCCGGGCGCGCCATTGCCGGGTTGGGTCGCGAAGAAACCTCGCCTATCGGGGGAGATGAGCCGCATGGTGCGGGATCGGGCATGAGGGGATGTGGGTGACGCTGGCGATCGGAACGACCTGGGCCATTGCGGGGCTGGCGACCGCGGGGGTGATCGCGCGGCCGATGCGCTGGCCCGAATGGATATGGGCGGTGGCGGGGGCGGCGCTGCTGATCCTGCTCGGCCTGATGCCGCTGGGGGAGGCCGGGCATGCGGTGGGCAAGGGCCTCGACGTCTATCTCTTCCTCATCGGCATGATGCTGCTGAGCGAGACGGCGCGCGAACATGGCGCGTTCGACTGGATCGCCGCCACCGCCGTCAACGCCGCCGGGCGGTCGCGCGCGCGGCTGTTCACGCTGGTCTATGCGACTGGGGTGGTGGTGACGACCTTCATGTCCAACGACGCGACCGCCGTGGTGCTGACCCCGGCGGTGTTCGTCGCGGCGAAGAAGGCGAAGGCCGATCCGCTGCCGCTGCTCTTCGCCTGTGCCCTGATCGCCAATGCGGCCAGCTTCGTGCTGCCCATCTCCAACCCCGCCAACCTTGTCCTGTATGGCGGGCATATGCCGCCGCTGGGCGCGTGGATGGCGGCCTTTGCGCTACCGTCGCTGGCGTCGATCCTCGTCACCTTCCTGGTGCTGCGCTGGGTCGAGCGCGCGCGGATCACGGGGGAATGCGAAAGCGGCGTGGTGCGCGAAACCCTGTCGGCGGGCGGCAGGCTGGCGATCGCGGGGATCGTGCTGACCGCGATCCTGTTGCTCGTGATCTCGGCGCGCGACCAGCCGCTCGGGCTGCCCACCGCGATCGCCGGGATCGCGACGGGGCTGATCGTGTCGCTGCTCGCGCGGCGATCGCCGGTGGTGCTGGTGCGCAGCGTCTCCTGGGGCGTGCTGCCGCTCGTCGCCGGGCTGTTCGTGCTGGTCGAGGCGCTGGACCGGACGGGGGTGATCGCCTGGATCGCGCGGGGCCTGCGATCCATGCTGGCCGATCCGGTCTGGGCCGCCGGCGTCTCGGGCACGCTGCTCGCCATCCTTTCCAACCTGATGAACAACCTGCCGGCGGGCCTGATCGCCAGCAGCGCGATCGCGCAGGCGCACCCGCCGCAGATCGTGACCGACGCGTTGCTGATCGGGGTCGATCTCGGGCCCAACCTGTCGGTGACGGGATCGCTGGCGACGATCCTGTGGCTTCAGGCGATCCGGCGCGAGGGCGAGGATGTCGGCTTCCTGGCGTTCCTGAAGATCGGCGCGGTCGCGATGCCGCTGGCGCTGATCGCGGCGTTGGGCGTGCGGTTGGCGATCGGCTGAGGCCGGAGAGGAGCCCTCGACGATCGGGGAGGGCTATAGCGTCGCCAGATCGATCGGCGCGTCCTTGTCCAGCCACTGGTCGGCGGGCGGCATCGGATATTTCAGCCCCGTCGCGCAATTGAACAGCACGACGCGTTCCTCCTCGTCGACCAGATTGTCGCGCACCGCCTGGGTATAGGCGGCCAGCGTCGCGCCGCCCTCGGGACAGAGGAGCAGTCCGTCCCGGCGGGCGCAGTCGTCGACCGCCTTCAGGATCGCCGGGTCGCCGACCGCCAGGGCGCGCCCGCCGGATGCGCGTACCGCGCGCAGGATCAGGAAATCGCCGACCGCGCGGGGAACGCGGATGCCCGCCGCCACCGTCGCGGCGTCTTCCCAGCGTTCGGCATGGTCCTGGCCCGCCTCGAAGGCGCGGACGATGGGCGCGCAGCCCGATGCCTGCACGGCATACATGCGCGGCCGCTTCGAACCGATCCAGCCGAGCCGTTCGAGTTCGTCAAAGGCCTTCCACATGCCGATCAGGCCGGTGCCGCCGCCGGTCGGATAGAAGATCGCATCGGGCAAGTCCCAGCCGAACTGCGCGGCCAGTTCCAGCCCCATCGTCTTCTTGCCCTCGATCCGATAGGGCTCCTTCAGCGTCGAGAGATCGAACCAGCGTCCCTCCGCCGCGCCGCGGGCGACGATCGCGCCGCATTCGTCGATCTGGCCATTGACCCGCCATACCCGTGCGCCCTGTTGCGCGATCTCGCGGACGTTCACGTCCGGCGTTTCCTCGGGGCATAATATGACCGTCTCGATCCCGCAGCGCGCGGCATAGGCGGCCAGCGCCGCGCCCGCATTGCCGTTGGTCGGCATGGCGATCCGCGTCACGCCCAGCTCGCGCGCCATCGCGACCGCCATCACCAGCCCGCGCGCCTTGAACGACCCGGTGGGCAGGCGCCCCTCATCCTTGACCAGCACCGACGCGCCGCCCGAACGGGGGATGGGGATCAAGGGCGTCTCGATCTCTCCCAGCGACACGATGCTCTCGGTCCGGCGCACGGGCAGCCATTCGCGCCAGCGCCACAGATCGGTGGCGCGGGCGGCGATCGTTTCACGCGACACCGCCGCCCCCAGCGCCTCCAGGTCATAGCGGACCAGCAGCGGACGGCCCGCGCGGGACAGGCCGTGGAGCTGGTCGGCCTCGTACCGCTCGCCGGTCAGCGAGCATTCCAGATGGGTGACGAAAGTGGGGCGAGGCTCGGTCAGGTTGCGGTTCATGGACCACAGCCTATCGGCGGTGCCCGTGCGACACCATAGCCGCGCGGGCAGGGTCGCCCGGGCGGATCGCCGTTACGCCATCCGCAATTCCCGCAACTGTCGATCATGCTCCCGCGACAGCGCCAGCAGCGCGACGACCGCGCCGATCAGGCAGGTCAACATATCCCATTGCGTGTCCCATGGATCGCCCTGCGCGCCCAGAAAGGCATCCGCGCCCTGTCCCAGCGCCTGCGCGGCGGCGAACTCGATCAGTTCATAGGCCGCGCTGACCGCAAGGCAGCAGGCGAGCACCAGCATCGCCAGCGTCGGCCCGCGCGGCAACGCCACCCGCCGGATCAACCATTCGCGAATCACGATGGCGGGCACGAAGCCCTGCGCGAAATGGCCCAGCCGGTCATAGGGATTGCGCGCCAGATGCAGCCAGTCCTGCACCCAGAACCCGGCCGGCACCCGCGCATAGCTATAGGCGCCGCCCAGTATCAGGATCAGCCCGTGAACCGCGATCAGCGCGAGCACCAGCCCGGTCGCCTCGAACCGCCGTCGCCACGCCCAGAGCAGCGGCAGCACGATCAGCACCGGCGCGATCTCCATCCACCATGTCGCGCGGTCATGGGGATGCCAGCCCGACAGGATCAGCCCCACCGCCCACAGCAGGGTCAGCGGGATCAGCCGCCGGGTCATGTCCGGCCGGTGCGGAACCATGGTCATGACGGACAGGATAGCGCGATGGCGCGCCGGGGCAATCGCACCGGCCTGGCGCGTTGCCGACCCGGTCCGGGCATGGCAGGACCGCGAAGGATAGCGATACCGGAACGGGAACAGAGACGGATGATCCTGCGCAGCGACGAATATCAGGATGTCGAGGTGCCCGGCCGGGGCATGATGCGGATACATTTGTTTCGCCCCGCGATCGACGGCCAGTTTCCCGGTATCCTGTTCTTTTCCGAAATCTATCAGGTCACGGCACCCATCCGGCGGCTGGCGGCGATGCTGGCGGGGCTGGGCCATGTCGTCGCCGTGCCCGAGGTCTATCACGACTATGAACCGGCGGGCACGGTGCTGGCCTATGACAAGTCGGGCACGGATCGGGGCAACGCGCTGAAATTCGCCAAGCCGATCGCGGGCTATGACGCCGATGCGGCGGCGGCGCTGGGCGCGCTGGCGGCGCATCCGGCGTGCAACGGGCGGCTGGGCACGTTCGGCGTCTGTCTGGGCGGGCATCTCGCCTATCGCGCCGCGCTCGACCCGCGCGTGTCGGCGGCGGCGTGTTTCTATGCGACCGACATCCATTCGGGCACGCTGGGCGAAGGCCGTCAGGATGACAGCCTGGCGCGGATGGATGACCTCAGGGCCGAGACGCTGTTCGTCTGGGGGCGGCAGGACCCGCATGTCCCCTATGCCGGGCGCGAGCGGATTCGCGCGCGGCTGGAGGAGGCCGGGGCCACCTATGAATGGCATGAGGTGAACGGCCAGCATGCGTTCCTGCGCGACGAGGGGCCGCGCTACGACCCTGCCCTGTTCCTTCAGGCGATGGGCTGGATACAGGCGTTCTACGCCCGCACGCTGCGGTAAAGGACGGATCTTGGGGTCTGCGTTGGTGAAACTTTAAGGGTTCGGGACCATGGCGAGTTGGAAAGAGGTTCCGTTCGTCCATGCTCCCGTTTCCATGTCGCCACCATCGCAGGGCCGCCTTGCGCAGGCCCGCCCGGCATCCGGTCCTCGCGGACCGGCGCGGTGCGGCGCTGGTCGAGTTCGCGCTCGTCGCGGCGCCCTTCATCGCGCTGATGCTCGCGATCATCCAGACCAGCCTGACCTATTTCGTGCAGGAGGCGCTGGAAAGCGCGGTCGAGGCGGCGGCACGCGGAATCGTCACCGGGCGCACCCAGGCGGCGGACCTGAGCGCGCAGACTGGCGGCATGACCCAGGCCCAGCTGGCCGAGCGGTTCCGCAAATCGGGATGCGGGGCATTGCCCGCCTTCCTGTCCTGCGACCGGCTCTATGTCGATGTGCGCAGCGCCGCGACCGGAAGCGACCTGACCAACGCGGTGGGCGACCTGACCTTCGACAAGGCGGGCGCGCTCACCACCAAGCTGTCCTATGACTATGGTGGGCAGGGGGCGATCGTCATGGTTCGCTTCATCTATCTCTGGCCGTTCCAGATCGCACCGCTGGCGGGTCTGGGGCCGAATGGGTCGGGCCCGATGGTGTTGATGGCGACATCGGTCGCCAAGTCGGAAGCGTTCGGATGATGGGCGGGGTTCGTTGGCCGGATGGTGCGCGCGCGTGCCTGCGCGACCGGCGTGGCGTCGCGCTGGTGGAATTCGCGCTCAGCCTGCCGGTGATGCTGCTCCTGTATCTGGGCGGGGTCCAGTTGCAGGACGGGATCGCCTGCGACCGCAAGGTGACGATCGCCACCCGCGCCGCCGCGGACCTGATCGCGCAGAATATGAGCGGATCTATGAGCGCGAGCGAGATCCAGGACAATCTGGCCGCCGCCACCCAGGTGCTGCGCCCCTATGCCGCGGCCAATGCCCGGCTGCGCATCACCGGGATCGCGATCGATGCGCAGCAGCAGGCGACGGTCCAATGGAGTCGGGGGCTCAACACCACGGGCTACGAAAGAGGTCGTGTCATCGATATCCCCGCCGGGATGCGCACGCCGGGTACCTATTATCTGCTGTCCGAGCTGGTCTACGCCTATAGCCCGCCGGTATCGTTTGGCAGCATCGGTGCGATCAACCTGAGCGACAGCCTGTTCATGGTGCCGCGCAACACCGACCAGATCGATTGTCCGGACTGCTGATGCCATATCTCCACGCCGCCTTCCGCCAGATCGGATGTCTGCTGCGCCAGCGGCGGGGCAATGTCATCATGCTGTTCTCGCTGGCGTTGCCGGTCATGCTGTTCGCGATCGGCATGGGCATCGATTACGCCCGCGCGATGCAGGCGCAGACCAAGCTGAACGCGATCGCCGACTCGGCGGCGCTGACCGCGGTCAGCAAGACGGTCATGGGCGCGTCCGACGCCATGGCGATAAGCTATGCGACGAACGTGTTTCAGGCACAGGCGCAGGGCGTGACCGGCACCGGCAATGTCCATATCACGCAATTGGTCGTCCAGGCGCCGACCGACGCATCGGGGCGCCGCAACGCGACGGTCCGCTACACGGGCGTTTCGGACAATGTCTTCGCGCGGATCCTGGGGGTGGATTCGCTCAGCATCGGGGGAGGCTCGGCGACGACCAACAGCATCGCGCCCAATATCGATTTCTACATGGTGCTCGACGTTTCCGCCTCCATGGCACTGCCGACGACCAGTGCCGGGCTGGCCAAGGTCGCGCAGAGCAACTCGAAGGGCTGCAAATTCGCCTGTCATTCGGTCAATGACGAGAAGGGGCGCGATGCGAATGGCCGGATGACCGACCTTTATGGCGTCGCCAAATCCTATGGCCTGAAGTTGCGCATCGACGAGGAGGGCGCCGCGGTGCAGCGGCTGACGACGAACATCGCCGCGGCCTCGAGCAAGACCGGGGCGCAGTATCGCGTGGCGCTGGTGACGTTTCGCGGGCGTGGGGGGCTGACGCGCCTGGTCGACCGCACCACCGACATGACGCTCGTCAGGAACAAGGCGGGGCAGTTGAAACCCCCTCTTTATTACTCCAACTCCTGCCCGACACAGGCCTGCGCGCGCAGCGAGGTGGGCTGGGGCGACCGGGACAGTGCGATGAGCGATGCGACCGGATGGATGCGCGATAATATGGACGCGCCCGGAACCGGCGCGACCGGACAGACGCCACAGGGCGTGATGTTCCTGGTCACTGACGGCATGCGGGACGAACTGCGCAACAACGGCCAGCCGGAAGTCGCGATCGACACCTCGATCTGTGACGCGATCAAGGCCAGGAATATCCGCATCGCGGTGCTGTATACCGCCTATCTGCCCGAAGCGATGGACAATGACGGGTGGTCGCAGACCAACGTCGTGCCCTATCTCTACAAGGTTGAACCCGCGCTGCAACGGTGCGCGTCGCCGGGCCTGTATACCAAGGTGACGACCGACGACGATATTTCCGCCGCCATGGGGGCGCTGTTCCAGACGGTCGTGGCGACCGCACGCATCACCCGCTGACGAAAGGGGCGCGGCGTGCGGTTCGGGTTTATCCGGCCAGCGCCTCGACCTGTTCGGCCAGGTCCAGCCAGCGCATCTCGGCGGCGTCCTTCTCCTCGCGCGCCTTTTCGATCGCCTTCATCAGCCGGTCGAACCCGGCCGGATCCTTGGCATAGAGATCGGGATCGGCAAGCCGTTCCTCGTCGCGCGCGATACCCGCTTCCAGTTCCTCGATCCGCTTGGGCAGCAACTCATAGTCGCGCTGGTCCTTGTAGCTGAGCTTGGTCTTGGCCTGTGCGGGGGCGGGGGGCGTCGGTGCGGTCCTGGCCGGGGCCTTCTTCTCGGGCACCGCCTTGCGCTTGGCGACCCAGTCGGCATAGCCGCCCGCCACCACATCGACCGTCCCCGACCCGTCCAGCCCCAGCGTGACCGTCACGGTGCGGTCGAGGAAGTCGCGGTCGTGGCTGACGATCAGGACGGTGCCGTCATAATCGCCGATCACCTCCTGCAACAGGTCGAGCGTTTCCAGGTCGAGGTCGTTGGTGGGCTCGTCGAGCACCAGCAGGTTGGATTCGCGCGCGAACTCGCGGGCGAGCAGCAGGCGCGAGCGTTCGCCGCCCGACAGCGTCCCGATCTTCGCCTCGGCCAGCGAGGGGTCGAACAGGAACTCCTTGAGATAGCCATGGATATGCTTGCGCACGCCGCGCACATCGATCCAGTCGCCGCCGTCCGCCAGCACCTCGCGCACCCGCTTTTCGGGGGCCATCAGCTTGCGCTGCTGGTCGATGATGACGCCGTCCAGCGTCTTGGCGAGGAAGACGGTGCCCTCATCGGGTTCGATCTCGCCGGTCAGTAGCTTGAGCAAAGTCGTCTTGCCCGCGCCGTTCGCGCCGACCAGACCGATCCGGTCGCCGCGCGTCACCTTCAGGCTGAGGTCCTTGATGATCGTGCGGTCGCCGTAACGCTTGGTGACATGCTCGGCCTTGATGACCTCCTTGGTCTTCACATCGTCCGACGCGATGCCCAGCTTGGCGGCGCCCTGCGGCCCGATCATCGCGGCGCGGGTGGCGCGCATCTGGTGCAGCTTTTCGAGGCGGCCCTGGTTGCGCTTGCGCCGCGCGGTGACGCCGCGATGCAGCCAATGCTCCTCGATCTTGAGCTTGGCGTCGAGCTTCTCGGCGGCGCGCTGTTCCTCGGCATAGACCTGTTCGGTCCAGGCGTCGAAGCCGCCGAAGCCGACCTCGTTGCGGCGCATCTGCCCGCGATCCAGCCACAGTGTCGATTTCGTCAGCCGGGTCAGGAAGGTGCGGTCATGGCTGATGACCACGAACGCGCCGGTGAAGCGCTTCAGCCAGTCCTCCAGCCATTCGATCGCGGCGAGGTCGAGATGGTTGGTCGGCTCGTCGAGCAGCAGCACGTCGGGGTTCATCGCCAGCGCGCGGACGATCGCGGCGCGCCGCTTCTCGCCACCGCTGGCGGTCGCGGCGTCGCGGGTCAGGTCGATGCCGAGCTGTCCGGCGATCGCCTCCGCCTCGTAGCTTTCCGGCGCGCCCTCGCCCGACAGGACATAGTCCATCAGCGTGGCGCAGCCGGTCAGGTCAGGGTCCTGCTCCAGATAGACGACGTGCGTGCCCGGCACGATCATCCGCCGCCCCTCGTCCGAATCGATGATCCCGGCGATCAGTTTCAGCAGCGTCGACTTGCCCGCGCCGTTGCGCCCGATCAGCGCCAGCCGGTCGCGCGGACCGATATGGATGTCGAGATGCCGGAAGAGCCAGCCCGAGCCTTGCACAAGGCCCAGGTCTTCGTAGGAAAGAACGGGTGCTGCCATGATGGGGATGCAGTTAGGGATATGGCGGGAACCCGGCAAGCGCCCCATGCGCTGTCGCGCGGCGGCATGATCTATTCAGAGGCTGTTCAACGGTTGTTCGCTATGCCAATTCGATGATGATGACCGTCCTTCTGGCTCTGCTCACCGCACCCATGGGTCCGCCGCCGATGGTGGAGTTCGCTCCCGATCAACGGCGCGGGGACCAGATGCGCGCGCTTCAGGCCCGCAAGGAAGGGAATTTGTCGCTGCGCGAGATTGAGGCCCGGGTGGTGCCCATGATGCGCGACGCGCAATATATCGGTTTCGACTATGATGCCGGTGCGGCCATTTACACGCTCAAATTCCTGCGCAATGGCACGGTGATCTGGGTGGAGGTGGACGGTCGCAACGGCCGCGTCATCGGCCGGACCGACGGATGAAGAGGCGGTCCGCCGGCGGCCCGATCGCAGTACAGGGAGTTTTACGATGCGCGTTCTGATCGTCGAGGACGAGCCCCATCTCGGCCAGCAGCTCAAATCCACGCTGGAGGGCGCGGGCTATGCCATCGATCTCGCCACCGACGGCGAAGAGGGGCATTTCCTCGGCTCGACCGAAAGCTATGACGCGATCGTGCTCGACCTCGGCCTGCCCGAGATTGACGGGCTGACCGTGCTGGACCGCTGGCGCAAGGAGGGCAAGACGACCCCGGTGCTGGTGCTGACCGCGCGCGACAGCTGGTCGGACAAGGTGGCGGGGCTGGACGCGGGCGCCGACGATTATGTCGCCAAGCCGTTCCAGACCGAGGAGTTGATCGCCCGCCTGCGCGCGCTGATCCGCCGCGCGAGCGGCAACGCCTCGTCCGAACTGACCGCGGGCGATGTCCGCCTCGACACCCGTTCGGGCAAGGTCACCCGCGCGGGTGAGCCGGTGAAGCTGACGGCGCAGGAATATAAGCTGCTGTCCTACCTGCTCCACCACAAGGGCAAGGTGGTCAGCCGCACCGAGTTGATCGAACATATCTACGACCAGGATTTCGACCGGGATTCGAACACGATCGAAGTGTTCGTGACGCGGATCCGCAAGAAGCTGGGCCAGGATGTCATCACGACCATCCGGGGGCTCGGCTACAGCCTGGACGATCCGGCGGCGGGCGCGGCCGCCTGACCGCTCCGCGGACCGCCAGTCCGATGAAGGACGGAGTGATCCTGCGCCCGACCCTGCGCACGGGCTCGTTGTCGCGCCGCATGATCCTGATCGCCGCGGGGTGGATCATGGTCCTGCTGGCGGGCGGTGGCTTCGCGCTCGACCGGGTGCTGGTCTCGGCGGTCACGCAGAATTTCGACGACCGGCTCGCCTATGTGCTGCGCTCGCTGCTGGTCTCGGCGGAGATCGTGCAGGGCGAGGTGTGGTTCAGCCGCGAGCCCGCCGACCAGGCCTTTCTGGAGCCCGGATCGGGCGTCTATTGGCAGGTGTCGGCACCGGGGCTGGAGCCCTATCCCTCGCGCTCATTGTGGGACCGGCATCTGGCCTATGGCGCCCGGCGCAATGACGACGCGGTCCATACCTATAACAGCAACCAGTTTCCCGACGAGAAGCTGCGCATCGTCGAACGCGATGTGAAGCTGCCCGGCTCCAATGTCCGCTGGCGGTTCCAGGTGGCGCAGAGCCGGCAGGGGCTCGACGCGCAGATCGCCGCCTTGCGCCGGACGCTGGTGCGCAGCTTTGCTCTGCTGGGGCTGGGCCTCATCATGCTGGCCGCGTTGCAGACCTTTTACGGGCTGTGGCCGCTGCGCCGCGTGCGCGAGGAGATCGCGGCGATGCGCGCGGGCAAGTCCGACCGCGTGTCCGACGCCATGCCCGACGAGGTCGCGCCGATGGTCGAGGAGCTGAACGCGCTCATCGAGCATAACGAGAAACAGGCGGAGGAAGCGCGCCGCCATGCGGGCAATCTCGCCCATGCGCTCAAGACGCCGCTGACGGTTATCATGAACGCCGCGACCGCGCATGCCGACGACCTGGCCGACACCGTGATCCGCGAGGCGCGGACGATGCGGCGGCAGGTCGACCATCATCTGGCGCGCGCCCGCGCGGTCGGGCGGCGGGGCTCGGCGCACAGCCGCGCCGATGTCTGGCCCAGCCTGCAATCGGTCGAGCGCGCGGTCGGCCGCCTGTACCGCCATGTCCGCATCGACACCGACGGGCCGCCCAATCTGGCGGTGCATGTCGAGCGGCAGGATCTCGACGAGATGCTGGGCAATCTGGTCGAGAACGCGGCCAAATATGGCGGCGGCAGCGTCTTCGTGACGGTCGGCGCGCAGGCCGGGTTCGTCGAGTTTCTGGTCGAGGACGACGGCACCGGCATCCCTGAGAGCGAACGCGTCCGCATCTTCGATCGCGGCGTGCGGCTGGACACGGGCAAGCCCGGCACGGGCCTTGGCCTCGCCATCGTGCGCGACGTGGCGGAGATTTACGGCGGCACCGTCGCGCTGGAGGAGAGCGAGGATCTGGGCGGGCTGCTCGTCCGGCTCCGGCTGCCGGCGGCGGTCGCGGTCGCCTGATTCCGGGGCCTGATCCCGGCTGGCTCAGGCGGTCCTTGCCGCCAGAGCCCGCATCGCCTGCGCCGCGATCCCGATCGACCGCTTGCGCGCCGCATGATCGAAGATCGCACTGACCACCATCACCTCATCGACCCCGGTCCGCTCGACAAAGGTGTCGAGTTGGCGTTCCACCGTCGCGGGTGAACCGACCGCCGAGCAGGACAGGACATGGTCGAGGATCGCCGCCCCCTGCGCGCCCAGGCTGTCGCGATAGTCGGGGACGGGCGGGGGCAGTTTCCCCGGGCGACCGGTGCGCAGCGCGACGAACGCCTGTTGCTGTGAACTGGCGAGCAGGTCAGCCTCCGCATCGGTGTCCGCGGCGAAGACGTTGAAGCCCGCCATCGCATAGGGCTTGTCCAGCACCGCCGAGGGACGGAAATCGCGGCGATACATGGCCAGCGCGTCGTCGAGCGCGTCCGGCGCAAAGTGTGAGGCGAAGGCGTAGGGCAGGCCCAGCGCAGCGGCGAGCTGCGCCCCGTAGAGGCTCGATCCCAGAATCCACATCTGCGGTCGCGCGCCCGCGCCCGGCGTCGCGGTGATGCCGTTCTGGCCATCATCGGCGAAATAGCCCTGCAACTCCATCACGTCGCGCGGAAAGGCATTGGGATCGCTGTCCAGCGTCCGGCGCAGCGCGCGGGCGACGCGCTGGTCCGATCCCGGCGCCCGGCCCAGCCCCAGATCGACCCGGCCGGGGAACAGCGCGTCGAGCGTTCCGAACTGTTCGGCGATGGTCAGCGGAGCGTGGTTGGGCAGCATGATCCCGCCCGCACCGATGCGGATCGTCTTCGTCGCCTGTCCGACATGCGCCAGCACCACGGCGGTCGCGGCCGATGCGATGCCTGTCATGCCGTGATGCTCGGCGGTCCAGTATCGGTGGAAACCGGCCGCTTCGGCATGGGCGGCGAGGTCGGCGGCGTTGGCCAGCGCCTGCGCCACGGTGCCGCCCTCGATGACGGGCACCAGATCGAGCAAGGAGTAGCGTGTCATGACTAAGAGATGGGGGTCGCGCATCGCCATCGCCAGCACAGGTCGGGTTTCAAAAGGCCAAGCCATATTTCATTGCCAGCCCGCGCTCGTCGGGCAGCGTCGCGACGTGCCCCGGATCGCGGCGCCAGAAGAGATGCGTCGACCATTCGCCCGGCCCGAGCGCCAGCGCATGGCGCAGCTCGAACCGCGTCTCGCGTCCCGACGGGCTGAGCGCCAGCCGCTGCACCGACCAGCCATCGACCTGTTCGCCCACATAGTCCCAATGGCTCGGCAATCGCAGGTCGAGGCCACCGCCCGAGACGCGCAGCGGCTGGGACAGGCGCAGGTCGATCCGGTCGCCGCCGAACAGGCCGCGCTTGCCTGCTTCGACCGACCAGGCGTCGCTGCGCATCAGGCCGCCGCCCAGCCCGCCCGTCGCGCGGGTCCAGCCTTGGCGCCAGCGGGCGGCCATCGACCAGCCCGCTTCGCCCTGCCAGCGTGCGGCTCCTTCGACAAAGCGGCTGGTGGCATGGGGCTGCCCCAGCGTGCCGCCGAACCAGCCGCCCAGCACCGTGCGACGCTCGATCAACTGGGTCAGTGCGACGCTGGTCGCCACGCGGCCGATCGGGCGATCGACGCGGAGGGCCATCTGGTCATAGCGGGGGCCGGATCGGTCCGGGCCGGATCGGTCCGGGGCGGTGCGGTGCGGGTCGAACGATGCGAGGAAGCGGCCGCTTTCCATCGTCAGCGTGAGGCCGATCCCGCCGACCGCATGGCGCAAGGCGGCGGCGGCCTGCGGGACCTGATCGATCCCCAATCCCGCCTCGGCCAGCAGGAAGCCCGGCCCGGCCTGCCCCGTCCAGCCTGCGACCAGCGTGTCGCCGCTGCTGGCAAAGCCGAATCCGGCGGCCATGTCGGGCGTCAGCTGTTGCGTGATGGTCCCCGCGACGATCCGGCTGGACGCCGGTTGCGAAGGGTCGCCCGGGTTGATCGCGCGCATCCGGGCTTCCCCCGGCTGGACCATGCGACGGGTCAGCGTCACCGAGCGCACCCCGTCCGCCATCGCCACGCCCTCCATGGAACCGAGCAGCGCGGGGGCGAGCAGTGCGCGCGGCCCCGTGCGGGCGACGGTGGCGGACAGGTCGACGGCGAAGGCGCGGCGATAGGAGTCGAGCGCGACGAGGTTCAGCCCGACCGCGCGCGCATCGCCCATGGCGGGGGACAGCGTCGCATTGACGTCCAGCCCGACCGGCCTGTCGCTGCCCGCCACCCGCATCGCGCCCACCGGCTGGAACGCGGCGGTCAGGTCGAGCGTGCCGCGGCCATAGACATTGTCGGTCCCGCTCGCCCCCGCGTCGTGCGCGGTGCGCAGCAGCAGGTCGGCGATCTGCGCGCCGCTCAGATTGGGAAAGGCCTGGGCCAGCAACGCCGCCGCGCCGGTGATCTGCGGCGCGGCCAGCGAGGTGCCCGACCACAGCCGGCGCGTGCCGGTCGCATCGGGGGCGTCGACCTGTTCGCCCAGCGCGGCCAGATAATGCGCGGCGGACAGTCCGGCACGGTTGCTGAAACGGGAGATCAGGCCGTTCTGCGCCACCGATCCCGCGATGATGACCTGGCCGCGCGCGACGGCATCGTTGTTCGCGATCTGCGCCAGCGCGCTGGGGTCGGATTCGCCGTCATTACCCGCCGCGATCACCACCACCATCCCCGCCGCCGTGGCGCGGGCGATCGCCCTGCTGACATCGTCGGGCACGTCCCTGGCCCCCAGCGAGATGTTGACCACGCGCGCGCGCGCCGTCCGCGCCAGATCGATGCCGCGCGCGATCGCGTCTGAGGGGTAGGAACAGCTGGTGCCCGTGGTGCCGGTCCCGCCGCAACTGCCCGGCTGGTCGGCGCGCAGGACGACCAGCGTGGCGCCGAACGCGACCCCTTGCGGCTGGCTGGCCTCGCGGCCCCCGGCGGCGGTGAAGGCGACGGCGGTGCCGTGGCCGTCGCTGTCGGCGATGCCGCGCGTGCCGATCAGATCGGTCGAACTGGCCGCGATCCGCCCGGTGAACCGCGCATTGCCGGTGTCGATCCCGGAATCGAGAATGGCGAGCGAGACGCCGGCGCCGGTCGCGCCGCGCTGATAGGCGGCCAGCGCGTTCATCGCGACCGCGCCCGCCGTCGCGCGATAGCCCGGCGTATCGAAATCCTCCGACGGCGTGGGGGCAGGCGTCGGCGTGGGGGAGGGGGCCGGGGTGGGGGTCGGTGTGGGCGTCGGGTTGGCGGCGGGCGGGGTGGGCGTGGACTGGACCCCGCCGCCCCCGCCACAGGCGGCCAGCATCGCACAGGCCCCGAGGCCCAGGCCGATGCGGCGATGGGCGCGAATTCCCCCCGAACCCATGTCACTGCCCCCCGGCCCGGCTGGGCCGTCCTGATATGCTGTCCTGTCATCCCTCTTACGCGCCCCGCGGGTTGCGGCAAAGCGGTGTCGCGCCTACACGCTGCGGCCATGCTGCCCGCCCTTGCCCATATCGACGCATGGATCTTCGATCTGGACAATACGCTCTATCCGGCGAGCGCGAATCTGTTCGCGCATATCGACCGGCGGATGACGGCGTTCATCGGCGACATGCTGCATGTCGATGCGAGCGAGGCGCACCGGATCCAGAAGGCCTATTTCCACGCCCACGGCACCACGCTGGCCGGGCTGATGGCCGAGCATCAGGTCGATCCCGCGACCTTCCTTGCCTATGTCCACGATATCGAGATGGACATATTGGAAGAGGATGCGCCGCTCGCCGCCGCGATCGCCCGGCTGCCGGGGCGCAAGCTGGTCTTCACCAATGGCGACAAGCCCTATGCGCTCAAGGTGCTCGACCGGCTGGGGCTGGGCGAGCATTTCGAGGCGGTGCATGACATCCACGCCATGGGCCTGGTGCCCAAGCCGCAGCCCTCGGCCTATGCGGGGTTGTGCCAGGCATTCGCCATCGATCCGGCGCGGGCGATCTTCTTCGAGGATATGGCGCGCAACCTGGCGCCGGCCAAGGCGATCGGGATGACCACCGTCTGGGTGAACAACGGCTCCGAACAGGGGCCGGAGGCCGAGCGCGATCATATCGACTATACCGTCCACGCGCTGACGCCGTGGCTGACCAGCATATTGGAGGACTGACCATGGCCCATGATTTGGCCGCCACCATCGACGCCGCCTGGGACAATCGCGCCGAGCTGGGCTTCGCCACGCAGGGCGAGGCGCGGATCGCCGTCGACCGCGCGCTGGCGCTGCTCGACCGGGGCGAGGCGCGGGTGGCCGAGCCCGATGGCCAGGGAGGCTGGACCGTCAACCAGTGGCTGAAAAAGGCGGTGCTGCTGTCCTTCCGCCTGAACGACAATGTCCTGATCGACAATGGCCCCGGCGCGGGCCACTGGTTCGACAAGGTGCCGTCGAAGTTCAGCGGCTGGTCGGAAGCGGATTTCCGCGCCGCCGGCTTCCGCGCGGTGCCGGGTTCGGTCGTGCGGCGCGGCGCGCATGTCGCCAAGGGCGCGATCCTGATGCCCAGCTTCGTCAATATCGGCGCCTATGTCGGGGAGGGCACGATGGTCGACACCTGGGCGACCGTGGGCAGCTGCGCGCAGATCGGCAGGAACGTTCACCTGTCCGGCGGCGCGGGCATCGGCGGCGTGCTGGAGCCGCTCCAGGCCGGTCCCGTCATCATCGAGGATGGCGCGTTCATCGGCGCGCGGGCCGAAGTGGCCGAGGGCGTGCGCGTCGGCGAGGGCGCGGTGCTGTCGATGGGTGTCTATCTGGGCGCCTCGACCAAGATCATCGACCGAGAGACGGGCGAAGTCTTCCGGGGGGCGGTGCCGCCCTATGCGGTGGTCGTGCCGGGCACCACGCCGTCGGTCGACGGCAAGCCGGGCCTGTATTGCGCGGTGATCGTCAAGCGCGTCGATGCGCAGACGCGCTCGAAGACCAGCATCAACGACCTGCTGCGCGACTGACGTGGTCGCCCTGCCTCGTCCCAAAAAGGGGGAGGCAGGGCGTCACAGTCCCACCCGCCTGGCCAGCCACCGGGCGGCCGCTTCCGGGCTTTCCTTCGCCGCATCGTCGCGATCGACCCGGTAATTCGCCTCGCGCATCGCCTCGACCGGGATCCGGTCGAGCATCGGCCGCAGCGCCGCGACGAATTTCGCATCGTCCGTCCGCACCTTCGCGACCAGCAGCACCGCGTCATAGCCGGGGATCGCCCGCTTCGGATCGCTCAGCACCGCCAGCCGCTGTGCCGCGATCCGGCCATCGGAGGAAAAGGCGGAGATGACATCGGTGCGCCCGCTTTCCAGCGCGCGGTACATGAAGGTCGGGCTATAGGGCGTCATGCCGGCGAAGCGCAGCGAATAGGCATCGCGCACCTCCGCCCATTCGGGGCGGTCGAGAAATTCCAGATCGCTGCCCAGCGTCAGGCGTGGTGCCACCCGCGCCAGATCGGCCAGCGACCGCACGCCAAACCGCCGCGCATCCGCGTCCTTCAGCGCGAAGGCATAGGCATTCTCGAACCCCAGCGGCCCCAGCATCGCCACGTCGCGGGTCGCGGCCCAGTCCCTGAGCGCGGCCAGCATCGCCGTGCGTGGTGGTGAATCATGCCGGTGCATCGCAGTCGTCCACAGCGTCCCCGCATAATCGACATAGACGTCCACCCGGCCCGCCGCCGTCGCCTCGAACGCGACGGTCGAACCCAGCCCGTCGCGATAGCTGACCCGGTAGCCCGCACGGGTCAGCCGGTCGCCGATCAGCCGCGCCAGGATATATTGTTCAGAGAAATTCTTGGTCCCGACCACCACCATGCGCCGCTGGTCGCCGCCGCCGGGGCAGAGGGGCTGGGTGGCGAGCGCGCAGCCCAGTGCCAGTGCGACCAGTCCCCCGATCCACAGGCGCCGGTTGCGCCGCGCCAGTCCATGCTCGACCAGCCCGATCAGCGCATCCACCGTCAGCGCCAGCGCGGCGGCGGCGGCGCATCCGGCCAGCACCAGCGCCCAGGCCTGGGTCTGGAGCCCGGCGAAGATCAGGTCGCCCAGCGACGGCTGGCCCACCGTCGTTGCCAGCGTCGCCGCGCCGATCGTCCACACCGCCGCGGTGCGAATGCCCGCCGCCAGCACCGGCGCGACCAGCGGCACCTCGACCAGCCGCAGCTTCTGCCCGCGGGTCATCCCGACCGCATCGGCGGCCTGCAGCACCGCCGGATCGAGTCCGGTCAGCCCCGCTACCCCGTTTCGCAGGATCGGCAGCAGCGCATACAGCGTCAGCGCCAGTAGCGAGGGGAGGAAGCCCAAAGCGGGTATCCCGCCGCCGACCAGCCCCGACAGGGTGAGCAGCAGCGGATAGAAGAGCGCGAGCAACGCCAGCGCCGGGATCGTCTGGACCAGACTCGCCAGCGCCAGCGCGATCCGCGCCAGCCCCGGTCGCCGGGCACAGGCAAAGGCCAGCGGCACCGCGATCACCATGCCCAGCCCCAGCGCGGCCATGCTGACCAGCACATGCTGCGCCAGCAGCGGCGGCACGCGGGCGAGCGCGTCGAGAAAGCCGTTCATCGGGCGAGCGCCGCCAGCCGTTCGGCCTGGTGGCGCGGGACGGCCATCAGGCCTTGGGCCACCTCGCCGCCTTCGCCCGCGACCAGTTGCGCCGGGGTCGCGTCGGCGACGATCCGCCCCTTGTCCATGACCAGCACGCGGGTTGCGGTCAGCAGCGCCTCCGCCATGTCATGCGTCACCAACAGGGTGGTGAGGCCTAGCCGCTGATGCAGGGCGACCAGTCGGCCCGCCACCGAGTCGCGCGTGACGGGATCAAGCGCGCCCAGCGCCTCGTCGAGCAGCAGGATCGGCGGTTCGGTCGCCAGTGCGCGGGCGATGGCGACACGCTGGCGTTGCCCGCCGGACAGCGCATCGGGCATTCGCCCGGCGATCGCGCGCGGCAGTTCGACCAAATCGAGCATTTCGCCGACCCGGTCGCCGACCGGCCGTCCTTCCAGTCGCAGGCCGATCGCGATATTGGCCGCGACGCTCATGTGCGGGAACAGGCCATGCTGCTGGAAAACATAGCCGATCCGTCGGCGCAGGCGGTGCGGCGCCTCGTCGCTCACGGCCCGGCCGTCGATGGTCACCCGCCCCGAATCGGGCGTCTCCAGCCGGTTCATCATCCGCAGCAGCGTCGACTTGCCCGAACCGGACGCCCCGACCAGCGCGACGAACGCGCCGCGTGCGACCGTCATCGAGATATTGTCGACGGCCGCGACCGCGCCGTAATGGCGCGAGACCCGGTCCAGTGCGATCAGGGGAGCATCAGGCGGGGGAGGATCAGGATTCACCCCCGCCCAACGCCGGACGGGCGCATTCCGCCTCACATGGCGCTTTTTCAGGGCTATGCCTTGTCCGAGTGCCGCGATAAAGCGTGTAAAACATGTTCAACACGGCGGATGATTCCTGCCGCCAGGAGAGTAAGATGACCCAGACGGCCAGCCAGGTTCTCGACCGGATCCTCGTCCTCGAAATGGTCCGCGTGACCGAGGCGGCGGCGATCGCGGCATCGACGCTGGTCGGGCGCGGCGATGAAAAGGCGGCGGATGCGGCGGCGGTCGAGGCGATGCGCGCCGCGCTCAACGAACTCGACATGAACGGCACGGTCGTGATCGGCGAGGGCGAGCGTGACGAGGCGCCGATGCTGTTCATCGGCGAGAAGGTCGGGACCGGGCGCGGTCCGGAGATCGACATCGCGCTCGATCCGCTGGAGGGTACGACCATCTGCGCCAAGGCGGGGCCCAACAGTCTTGCCGTGCTGGCGATCGCGGAGCGGGGGCATCTGCTCAACGCGCCCGATGTCTATATGGACAAGATCGCGGTCGGCCCCGGCTATCCGGCGGGCATCATCGATCTCGATCGCAGCCCCAGCGAGAATATCCGTGCCATTGCCGAGGCCAAGGGCGTGCGGGCCAGCGACATCACCGTCTGCGTGCTCGACCGACCGCGTCACGGGGCGCTGATCGCCGAGCTGCGCGCGCTGGGGTGCGGCGTGATGCTGATCGGCGACGGGGACGTGGCGGGGGTGATCGCGACGACCGATCCGGAGACGACGATCGACGTCTATATGGGATCGGGCGGCGCGCCGGAGGGGGTGCTGGCCTGCGCCGCGCTGCGCTGCGTCGGCGGGCAGTTCAAGGGGCGGCTGGTGTTCCGCAACGAGGCCGAGCGGGCGCGGGCGCGCAAATGGGGCGTGACCGATCTCGACCGGCAATATGACCTGACCGAACTGGCGCAGGGCGATTGCATCTTCGCGGCGACCGGGGTGACCGACGGGTCGTTGCTGGCGGGTGTGAAGCGCCATGCCAAGGTGATGACGACCGAGAGCGTGGTCATGCGCGCTTCGTCGGGCACGGTCCGCTGGGTGAAGGGGCAGCATCGGCTGTGATCCCCCCGCCGTTGCTTGCGGCCCTGCTGCTGCTCGCCGCGCTGGCGGGCGTGGCGTGGTTCCAGAAGGGCGATCTGGGCGGGTATCGGCGGTTCAAGACGCGCAATGACGGTCCTGCGCGACGGATGCGGTTCCGGCTGCTGCTGGCCCGCGCGGCGCTGGTCTTTGGGCTGCCGGTCGTGGTCGGGCTGGTCCTGCTGGACCGTTGGCAGGCGCTGGTGATGATGCCGGCCGAGTTCGCCGGCGCGGCGGCGGCGATGCCCGCGATCGTCGATGATGGCGGCGCGACGCGGGGCATGCTGCTCGGCGGTGCGGTCGGCGGCCTGATCGCGGGCGCGGTGCTGGCCCGGTGGCGGGGGAGACGGACGCTGGGGGACGTGTCGGCGCTGCTGCCCCGCGAACCGCGCGAGCTGAAATATGCCGCCGCGCTCAGCGTCATGGCGGGGGTGAGCGAGGAAGCGTTTTTCCGCCTGTACCTGCCGCTTCTGATCGCGATGCTGACCGGACAGGCGTGGATCGGCTTTGCCGCCTCGCTCGTGTTGTTCGGGGCGATGCACCGTTACCAGGGCTGGGCCGGGATCGCGGCGACCACCGCGCTGGGGGCGGTGATGAGCGGCCTCTATCTGGCCACCGGGACTTTGTGGGTGGCGATGCTGGTCCACGCGCTGGTGGACATTAACGGGCTGGTGGTGACGCCATTGGTGCGCGGCGCCGTGCGGGAATGAGCGTCCCGCCCCCCGCGCGAAAGGCGGGGGCGGGTGCCGGTTCAGTTCTTCAGCCGCCAGCCGGTGCGGAAAATCCATCCGATCCAGGCCAGGCACGCCAGCAGGAACAGCCCGGTCACCGCCAGGCTGGCCCCGACCGTGACGTCCGACGTGCCGAAGAAGGTCCAGCGGAACCCGTTGATGAGGTACACGACCGGGTTGAACAGCGTCACCGTCCGCCACGGTTCGGGCAGGATCGTCACCGAGTAGAAGGCACCGCCGAGGAATGTCAGCGGGGTGACGATCAGCAGCGGGATCACCTGCAACTGCTCGAACCCGCGCGCCCAGATGCCGATGGCGAAGCCGAACAGCGAGAAGGTCGTCGCCACGAGCAACAGGTAGAGCAGCATCGCCACCGGATGCAGGATGCTGAGGTCGACGAACAGATAGGCGGTGGCGAGGATCACCAGCCCGATCACCATCGACTTGCTGGCCGCCGCGCCGACATAGCCCAGCACCGTTTCGATCGGCGACAGCGGCGCGGACAGGATCTCGTACATCGTCCCGTTGAACTTGGGCATGTAGATGCCCAGGCTGGCATTCAGGATGCTTTCCGAAAAGATCGACAGCAGCATGAGGCCGGGCACGATGAACGCGCCATAGGGCACGCCCGAGACCTGGTTCATCGCCGATCCGATCGCGGTGCCGAACACCACGAAATACAGCGTCGTGGTGATGACCGGGACCATCAGGCTGGTCCACACGGTTCGCCGGAACCGCGCCATTTCGAAGCGATAGATCGACCAGATGCCATGCAGGTTCATGCGCGCGTCCCCTCGACCAGATCGACGAAGATATCCTCCAGCGAGGATTTGTAGGTTTCCAGATCGACGAAGCCGATCTCCATGTCGCCCAGCCTGCGCAGCAGCGAGGGGATGCCGGTCCGCTCCGCCCGCGCGTCGAAGGTGTAGCGCAGCCTCTTGCCCTCATCCTCCAGCGACAGCGTCCATTCGGCCAGGCCGGCGGGGATCATCGTCAGCGGTTCGGCCAGCGTCAGCACCATTTCGCGCTTGCCGAGCTTCTTCATCATCTCGGCCTTTTCCTCGACCAGCAGCAGGCGACCCTTGGCGATCACGCCTACCCGGTCGGCCATTTCCTCGGCCTCCTCGATATAATGGGTGGTCAGGATGATGGTGACGCCGCGTTCGCGCAGGCGATGGACCAGCTTCCACATGTCGCGGCGCAGCTCGACATCGACGCCCGCCGTGGGCTCGTCGAGGAACAGCAGGTCGGGTTCGTGGCTCAGCGCCTTGGCGATCAGCACCCGGCGCTTCATCCCGCCCGACAGCTCCATCAGCTTGGCATGACGCTTGTCCCAGAGCGACAGGTCGCGCAGCACCTGTTCGACATAGGCCGGGTTGGGCGCGCGGCCGAACAGGCCCCGGCTGAAATTGACCGTGTCGATGACCCGCTCGAACATGTCGACCGACAATTCCTGCGGCACCAGCCCGATCTTGCGGCGCGCGCTCTTGTAGTCGCGCAGCGCGTCATGCCCGTCGACGCGGATCGTACCCGCCGACGGGGTCACGATGCCGCACACGATCGAGATGAGCGTGGTCTTGCCCGCGCCGTTGGGGCCGAGCAGCGCGAAGATCTCGCCCCGCCGGATGCTCAGCTCGACCGGCTGGAGCGCGGTGACGCCGCTCTTATAGGTCTTGGTCACGCCCTCGACGGACAGGATCGGGTCGGTCATGCGGCAGTCCCCGTTGCAAGAGATCAGGGCTTTATCAACCGTTTCGCGCGTCGGCGATGGCCTTTTGCAGTTGCTCGAGCGGAAGCGCGCCCGACAGGATGCGGCGCCCTACGATCCAGCTCGGCGTGCCGGTCAGGCCCAGCCGCCCGGCCGCCTCCATGTTGCGGGCGATCTCCGTATCGGCCTGGGGCTGGAAGGCCGCCATCCCGCTCATGTCGACGCCCGCCGTCGCGGCGGCGGCCGTGATCGTCGCATCGCTGACCGGACCACCGGCATAGAGCGCGTCGTGGAACGCCTGGAACCTGCCCTGCGCGGCGGCGAGCAGGCTGGCCCGCGCCGCCGCCTTGCTCGACGGCGCCAGGATCGGCAGCTCGCGATAGACGATCCGCAGTTTCGGGTCGGCCTGGGTCAACTGCTTGAGCAGCGGCAGGCTGGCCCGGCAATAGCCGCAATTATAGTCGTAAAATTCGACCAGCGTCACATCGCCCTGCGGGTTGCCGCTGAACGCGCTGCCATACGGCTTGGTCAGGTCGCCGCCGATCGCGGCCACCGCCTTGCCCTGTTCGCGATCCTGGAGGCGTTGCATCGCCTCGGGAATGACCTCGGGATGGTCGAGCAGATAGGCGCGCACCGCGTCGCCCGAAGGCCCCTGCGGGGCGGCCAGATGCTGGAGGCCGATCGCCGCCCCGCCACCGGCCAGGCCGCCGATCACCGCGATCGCGGCCCATGTCCTGATGCTCATCTGCGGCGTTTCTTCTTCGTGCTGGCGGCGGCGTCGGCAGAGGTCATGGCGATATCCTGCGCCCGAATCCATTCGGACGTGTTGGGGGTGAGATTGGCCATCGCATAGCGCGCGCTCTGGATCGCGGTGCGATTGTCGCCCATCATGCTGGCCCGCTCGGCGGTGGCGAGCGCGGCGCGCGGTTCGTCGCCCATCTGTTCATAGGCGGTGCCCAGCTGGATCCAGGCAAAGGGATTGTCGTCGTCGCGCTGCACCGCGACCTTCAGCACCTTCACCGCCTCGGGCAGGTTGCGCTTGTCCTCGGTCGCGATCAGCGCATGGCCGAAGGTGGTGGCGATCAGCGCGTTCTGGCCCGATCCCATGGTCGCGGCGCGCAAGGGGGCAAGCGCCTCCTTCGGCTTGCCCGCCTCCAGCAGGATCTGGCCCTGGATTTCGAGGAAATAGGGATCGTGCGGATCCTTGGCGATCAGCGCGCGCGCCTCGGCATCCGCTTTGTCGGGATAGCCGGCCTTGTGATAGGCATAGGCGCGGGCGTAATGCGCATAGACCGACTGGTCGCTCTCGGGATATTTGTTGAGCGTCGTCTCGGGCGAGCCGACATAGCCCAGCAGCTTGGCCTTCACGCGCAGGAACCGTTCCTGCAATTTCGGATCGATCGGCTTGTTCCAGGACGGCGACGCCTGGAGATCGGCGGTCAGCGTCTGGATACGCTGGCCCGACAGCGGGTGGGTCTGCGCGAACGGATCGATATTGGTGTAGCCGTAGCGATATTCCTGGTTCTGCAGCTTCTTGAAAAAGCTCAGCATCCCCTTGCCGGTAATCCCGGCGGTGGTCAGATACTTGACGCCCGCCGCATCCGCGGTCGATTCCTGCGTCCGGCTGAACGACAGCACCTTGCCCATCGCGGCCTGTTGTCCGGCGGCCATGATGCCCGCCCCGGCCTCGCCCCCGCCCGCCGCCATCGCGGCCAGGCCCAGCACCATCGACAACAGGTACATGCCCATGGCGGGCTTCATCGCGGCATCGCCCAGCACGACATGGCCGTCGGCGATATGGCCCAGTTCGTGTGCGACGACGCCCTGCACTTCGTTCACATTGTCGGCCGCCTGGATCAGCCCGGAATGGACATAGACCACCTGGCCGCCCGCGACGAAGGCGTTGATCGAATCATCGTTGATCAGGACGATCCGCACGTCGCGCGGGCTAAGCCCGGCGGCCTTGATGAGCGGGGCCGCCATGTCGGCGAACAGCGTCTCGGTTTCCGCATCGCGCAGGATCGACTGCGCGACGGCCGGCTGGGCCCAGAGGAGGATCGTGAGGGCGAAGGCGGCGATCAGGCGCTTCATGAAACCTCTATCGTCGGGTCCGCGTCCATACACAACCGGCTTTGCAAACTAATGATTCGATCGACCGGCTTTGGCATGCGGCGGCTGAACGCCTGGCGAACGAAGGGGGACGGTCAGTACGACTGCCGCCTCGGATCCGCTCATCAGTGCCGGAGAACGGCGTTGCCGTTGGGAACGTCCCGTCAAAAAGGGCGCGGTGTCCATCTTTAGCCCGGGAGTGGTGCCCCGCACTGGATCAACATAACGAATATACCTCGCTCGTTAAACTAATATAGGAACGCCGCACACCGGTACGTGCCGCCGGATCCCGCCGCTACTCGCGCTTGGTTCTACGGTGGAGACGGATAACCGAAGCTATGCTCGCGCTCTTGCGTTTATCTGTACGAGATACGCACAGAACATGTCAGCCATGGCATCGGCAAACTTTATAATTTCGGCCGGTTCACGCGGAGTTTCCGAATAGGATTCGCCAACGCTCCAAATAGTCGACTCGATGAGCCTGATGGCTAACGCTCGCTGGTCGTCGTTGGACTCTGGCAATGCCTCACACATGAAGGCGTGCATGACCGCAGCGCCTGCTTTCAAGGCTTCATGCGCCTCCGGCGCGCCGCGATAGAGTGGCGCAGTATCATCAAGCGCCGTGCGGACGTTCGCCTCCTCACATTCAGAGCGGATGAATGCGTGAACTGCCGTACGAAGCCGTTCGAGGGGCGGCGTATCCTGCTGCTCTAGAATCCCTCGCAACATATCCGTTGTGCGCTTCCACTCGTCACTTTGTAGCCGAAACAGGATCGACGCTTTGTTGGGGAAGTATTGGTAGAGCGAGCCGACGCTAACCCCAGCCCGTTCCGCAACGCGGGCCATTGTGAAACGCTGCGCGCCCTCGGCCGTCAAAACCTGAATAGCCGCGTCCAGCACGGACTCAACCAGCTCTATCGAGCGGGCCTGCTGCGGCTGCTTTCTCGAAGAAATTTGCGCTTGGCGGTGTTCGGCCATGACGGCTCCCGAATGCGATTAGCGAACCTGAATGTTTCGTCGTATTTTCAGCACCAAGCATGAACTCAAGCAATACCGGAGTCGCTTCATGACCTCGCGCGCCATGTCGCTCGCGGCGCACACTTCATCCTGACGGGCAAGGCGCAGTCGATTCAGAGGATAAGCCAGGCGCTGAAGAAGAGCGGCATGGGATCATCGAGCGTAAAGGCGAAAGCCCATTGGTCGCCAGGAAAAACAGGTCTCGATTAGGAAAGCGTCATCATGAACGAAAGCAGGAAAGTACTGATCTCCGGCGCGAGCATCGCTGGTCCTGCTCTGGCCTATTGGCTGAGCAGATTTGGTGACAAGGTGACGGTCATCGAGCGGTCGAAGAACTTTCAGTCGGGCGGCCAGAACGTCGACATCGAGGGGCCGGGTCAGCAGGTCATCAAGATGATGGGCCTCGAAGAGAAGATCGAGGCGAAGAACACGCGTGAGAAGGGCGTGGAGTTTGTAGGTGGCTCGGGCAAGCCGTATGCGCGGCTACTAAAGGGGGCGGTCGGTTCGCTGACAAGCGCCTATGAAATCCTGCGCGGCGACCTTGCACGCATCCTCTATGACGAGACCAAGGATGACTGCGACTATCGGCTTGGTACGAGCATCGCGGCGCTGAGCCAACAGGACGATGGCGTTTCCGTGACCTTCAACGACGGATCGATCGAGAGGTTCGATCTCGTGGTCAGCGCCGAGGGTATCGGCTCTTCGACACGGCGGCTCGTCATGGAAGACGATATCCGCTTCCGGTATCTGGGCGTTTACGCCTCCTACTTCAGAATTCCCAAGCGTCCCGAAGACAAGGACTGGTCGCAAATCTACCACGGCAAGCACGGCTGCTTCATGGTGGTACGCCCGGGCAATGACACCGACATAACCGTTCTCGTCACCTTCCCGCGCAAACAATTCGATGCGCGCGAGGTGGTTGGCGTCGCGCAAAAAGCGATGCTGCGCGATGCGCTACAGGGCGCGGGAGGTCCGGCTGATCGCATCTTGGCGAATCTCGATCACGATCCCGATTTTTACCTCGGCCCGATGAGCCAGGTGATCGGCTCCACCTGGTCGAAGGGCCGCTTCGTGCTCACTGGAGACGCAGCCTGGTGCCCCTCAGCCTATACAGGACAGGGCACGCCGCTTGCGCTTATCGGGGCCTATATTCTCGCTGGCGAACTCAAGAAGCAGCCGACACACACGGTGGCCTTCGAGTCCTACGAGAGGCTGATGCGGCCCTACTTGTCGAGTGGCCGGACGATCAGTCCCGGTCTCATTCGTCTACTACATCCGAAGTCGCGTCTCGGCATCGGGATGGTTCGGACGGCCGAGAGGGCCCTGGCGAGCGGGTTTGCGCAGTTCGTCTTCCGGCGCTTTAGTAGCGACGTAGACCAGCCGTTTAATCTTACTGCGTCACAAAATGTTGGTTGAGTCTTGTACAGCAAGGACATCGCATGAGGTGACGCAGTAAGACTAGAGCCTCAACCGTTGTCTGTTTTCCCCATTTCGCCACCGTCTTCGGGTTGATTCCCAGCTCCCGGCTCAACGTCGCGAGCGAAGCTTGCGATCGCTGTATTGCTGCTCTGACGGAGTGCGTGGTCGTGGCGCTCCCGTGACGAACTTGTCCTATACCGCCTCCTTCCATTCCGACGAAAGGATCGCACCATCAATCGCCGGGACCAAACATCCAGCCGCAAGCTCAACCAACAGCTTCCACGGCAGACGAAGGCTCGGCCGGACGTCCGGATTGAGCCGGCCCACGCAGCCCTCTGACTTGACTTCGCTGGCGGTCAGGTCAGAGTGAACGTGCCCGCAAGTCCTTCGGCCTCAGCCGATGGTGCGACCCAAAGGCGAAAGGCGCCGGGTTCCGTGGTCGGCGCCAGCCCGCGGTCGATGAAGGACAGATCCGCGCGGGTGAGGGCGAAGGTCACCTCCTGACGCGCGCCTGGCGCAAGGGTGACGCGGGTGAAAGCCTTCAGCACCCGCACCGGTTGGGTGACGCTGGCGACGACGTCGTGGATATAGAGCTGGACCACCTCGGTCGCCGTCATGCGGCCCGTATTGGTGATCGTCGCGCGGATCGTCAGCGGCGTGTCGGCCAGCGTCTTGCTGCTCAGGCGAAGGTCCGAATAGACCATGTTGCCATAGGTCAGGCCGTGCCCGAACGCAAACAATGCACTGTTCGGATAGTCGCGAAAATGTGCCTTATAGGGCTGAAGCGTCCCCGGCGGGTTGGGCCGGCCGGTGTTGCGGTGCGCATAATAATAGGGCACCTGCCCGCTGGCGCGCGGGAAGGACACCGGTAGTCGCGCGGAAGGTGACACTATGCCGAACAATATGTCGGCGATGGCCGGGCCGTCCTGCGAGCCGAGGAACCATGTCACCAACAAGGCGGGTGCCTTCGCCACCGCGCCGCTCAGCGCGAGCGCCCGCCCGGTGCGCAGCAGCACGACATAGGGTTTGCCGGTCGCGGCGATCGCCTCGGCGAGGGCCTGTTGCTCTGCGGGCACGACGATCTCGGTGCGCGACTGTGCCTCGCCCGACATATTCTGGGTTTCGCCGATCGCGAGCACGACGATATCGGCGGCGCGCGCTGCGGCGACCGCGCGCGCCAAATTGCTACCGTCGTCCATGGTGGTGTCGGGCACGGTTTCACGCACTGCAGTGACCAAGTCCACCGCCTCGCGATCGGTGCCATAGACATTCCATGGCCCGATCAGATCATGGCCGCCGCCCGCGAACGGCCCGATCAGCGCGATCCTCTTTCCGGAGCGGGGCAGGGGGAGCACCTCGCCCTCGTTGCGGAGCATGACGATGCTGCGCGCGCCCGCCTCGCGCGCCAGCGCCAGCGTCTCGGGGGGCCGCAATCGTGCTTTTTCGCGCGCCGGGTCGATGCGGCGGAAGGGATCGTCGAACAGCCCCAACGCAACCTTGAACGCCAGCACGCGTCGCACGGCCTCGTCGAGCCGCGCCAGTGGCACCTCGCCCTTCTCGACCAGATCGGGAAGATATTTGAGATAAAGCCCGCTTTGCATCGACATGTCCACGCCTGCGAGAAAGGCAAGACGCGCCGCGTCACGGCCGTCTTTGGCGAACCCATGCGCGATCAGTTCCTCGTCGCCCGTATAATCGGAAACGACCAGCCCGCCAAAGCCCCACTCCTTGCGAAGAATCGTGTCGAGGAGCCACGAGTTGGCCGTCGCGGGAATCCCCGACAGATCATTGAACGATGCCATCACGGTCGGTGCGCCCGCCGCGAAGGCTGCCTGAAAAGGCGGGAAATAGATGTCGCGTAGGGTCCGTTCCGACACATCGACGCTGTTATAGTCCAGCCCGGCCTCGCCCGCGCCATAGGCGACGAAGTGCTTGGCGCAGGCCGCGACGGCGTCCGGTGCGGCAAGCCCGCTACCCTGAAAACCCTCGACGCGAGCGGCCGCCATCAGGCGGCTGAGCAGCACATCCTCACCTGATCCCTCGACGCCCCGGCCCCAGCGCGCGTCGCGGGCGATGTCGACCATCGGCGCGAAGGTCCAGTCGATCCCCGAGGCCGAAGCCTCGACCGCCGCCGCGCGCGCAGTGCGGCGCGCCAGATCGGGGTCGAAGCTCGCCGCTTCGGCGAGCGGGACCGGAAAAACGGTGCGCAGGCCATGGATGACGTCGGCGGCGAACAGCAGCGGAATTTTGAGCCGCGAGCGGTGCACCGCCTCGGTCTGCATCCGCCGCGCCATCTCCGCACCATTGCCGTTGAAGACGCCGGTCAGCTCGCCCCGGCGGACCATGCGCAATTGCGCATCGAAGCTCGACGCCGCGCCCGCCGGGTTGAGCGAGATAGCGGCGCCCCCCGCCCAAGCAGCGGCCAAAAGATTGAGTTGCCCAGCCTTTTCGACAAGCGTCATTTGCGAGATCAGCGCCTCGACGGATGCGGGAAGCGGGCGTGCGTCCATGATGGCGAACAGCGCCCGTGCCGGACTAGCCGACCATGCCAGCGCCGCACCAGCGCCCGCCAGCCATGCACGCCGCGATATCCGCCGATCCTGACCGTTCATCCTCCTCCCTTTCGTCTTCATTGACGCGTTATCTACGTCGCGGCCGGGGACTCGATCCGGGTTCCTGCTTTCTCTCCACCTCGGTCGCTGAGGTCAGCAAATACAGGGCCTTGGATCACATTGCCGGCGACGGTCGGGATAGCGCCCAGCTGAACAGTCAGCCAATTGATTGTCATTCCTGGGTCATGTAAGCGGTTTCTGTAAGCGGTTACAAGCCCGCGAAACAGAGAGGATGCTTCGTCGACCATGTCGTCCGACCGAACCGACTTGGTTCCTGCCGCTGTACCGGCGGCGCGTGGCGCGCACGCGACGATCCATGACGTGGCGCGGGTGGCAGGTGTCTCGGTCGCGTCGGTGTCGAGGGTGTTCAATGGGCGCGATCATGTTCGCGCGGCGATGTGCGCGCGCGTCGAAGAGGCTGCGGCGCAGCTCGGCTATGTCCCCCACGCAGGTGCACGCAGCCTCAGCATGGCGCGGACCGGCGCGATCGGGGTGGTGCTGCCCGATCTGCATGGCGAATTCTACTCGGAACTGCTGCGTGGCATGGACCGTGAGGCGAGCATGCGCGGACTGGGGCTGTTGCTGACCGTGCTCCACGAGGGGCGCGGGGTCGATACCCTGGCGGGGCTTCGCGGGCAGGTCGACGGGCTGGTGGTGATGGCGCCGGAACTCGATCCGGCAGTCCTCGCCCGGCATATGCCGCGCGGGCCAGCGGCCGTGTTCCTGGCGTGCGCCCCGCAGGATGGCAGCCTGAATCTGCGTATCGATAATCACGGTGGGGCCGCAGCCGCGGTTGCGCATCTGGCGGCTGGAGGGGCGAAGCGGATCGTCCATATCTCCGGCCCCGGGAACAATTTCGACGCGCAGGAGCGCCGCGCTGGCGCCGAGGCGGCCGCCTCGGCGGCGGGGGTGGCGCTGAGCGTGATCGAGGGTGATTTTCACGAGGCCAGCGGGACCAAGGTCGGCGACCGCGTCGCGGCGAGAACGCTGCAGGCTGATGCGATCTTTGCGGCAAACGACATGATGGCGATCGGCGCGCTGATGGCGTTGAAGCGCCACGGTATCGCCGTGCCGGAGCAGGTGGCGGTCGCCGGGTTCGACGACATCCCGCTGGCGCGGCTTGTGAACCCGGCGCTGACCAGCGTCGCGATCGATATCGCGGCGATGGGCGCGCGCGCGGTGGCGCATCTTGCCGAGCAGATCGCAGCGAAGCGCGAACGGCCTTTGGAAGGCCGAGTTACCACGGCGGACGAGGTGATCGTGCCGCATCTGATGGTGCGTGAGACAACAAGAGAAACGGGCAGGGGATAGAGATATGAAGAGGAACGCTTTCAGGCTGGCGCTCGCGGGCGCGACGATTCTGGCGGGGCTGGGAACCGCGACGATGTGGAGCGTGCCCGCTGCGGCGCAGGCCGGACAGGCCGCGTTGCGCGGCGTGATCCGCAGTGCACCCGACAATCCCGTGCAGGACGTGACCTTGATCGAGGCCGATACCGGTTTTCGCCGCACCGTCGTGCCCGGCGCGGACGGCAGCTACAACTTCCCGTCTCTGCGAGCAGGCGCGTACCGGCTGGAGATACGCCTCAAGCAGGGCACGCGCAATTCCGATCAGTTCACGCTGCGTGTCGGGCAGAATGCCGGGCTGGACCTTGACCTGACGACCGCGCCGGCGCCTGCGCAGCCCGCGCCCGGCGACAACACCGCTGGCGAAACCGCGCCGCCGCCTGCCGAGGCGCAGCAAGGCGACATCATCGTCACTGGTAGCCGCATCCGCTCGCTGTCCGGCGGCCAGGTCGGCATCAACATCACTCCAAGGCTGATCGAGCAGTTGCCGCAGAACAGCCGCAACTTCCTGGCCTTCGCCGATCTCGCGCCGGGCGTGCGCTTCCTCGAAAGCGCCGACGGCAGCTCGCGCATCCAGGGCGGGGCGCAAGGGAGCAACTCGGTCAACGTCTTCATCGACGGCGTCAGCCAGAAGGATTATGTGCTGCGCGGCGGCCTGACGGGGCAGGACAGCTCGCCCGGCAACCCGTTCCCGCAGCTCGCGATCGGCGAGTATCAGGTGCTGTCGTCGAACTACAAGGCGGAACTGGACCAGGTCAGCTCGGTCGCGATCATCGCGGGCACCAAGTCGGGCACCAACGAATTCCATGGCGAAGGCTTTTTCGACTTCACCAACCAGAATCTGCGCGACCGTCGCCCGACCGAGATCTTCCCCACCAAGATCGCCAAGATCCCCTCGGAGGACAAGCAGTTCGGCGTCGCGCTGGGCGGGCCGATCGTCAAGGACGTCGCGCATTTCTTCGTCAGCTATGAGGGCAAGCGGCGGCAGGTGCCGATCGACATCCTGCCGACCAACGGCGTCGCGGTGTCCAGCCTGCCCGCGCAGTATCGCGACATCTTCGGCTCGTTCAACTCGACATTCCGCCAGGATCTGTATTTCGGCAAGCTCGACCTCGAGCCGACCGACAAGGACCTGATCGAGCTGACCGGCAAATATCGCAACGAGACGGGCGTGCAGATCGGCAACGGCAATGCCGCCTTCTCGACCCGCACCCTGAGCAAGGTGAACGAGAAGCGCGGTATGCTGCGCTGGCAGCACACCGAGGACCAGTGGATCAACGACGTGCGCGTCTCCTATGAGGATGTCGCCTGGTCGCCGCAGCCCGCCGAGAGCGGCATCGGGCAGCAGTTCCGCACCACGACGCGCAACGGCGCCAGCGTGTCGACCTTCAACCTGTTCCGCACGGGCGCCGGGCTCGGCTTCCAGGACAAGGGGCAGAAGGGCTGGACCGTCCAGGACGACTTTACCTGGACCGGGGTGGAGAACCACACGTTCAAGGTCGGCGCGAAGGCGAAATGGGTGACGCTCAACTCGCTCGAACAGAACCTGATCAACCCGCTCTATCTCTATGACACCACCCTGCCGTCGGCGAGCGGGTTCAACGACCAGACCCCCTACAGCCTGCAATTCGGCGCAAATGGCAGCCTGGGCGATCCGCGCATCCGCTCCAAGAACTTCCAGCTCGGCCTGTATGCGCAGGACGATTGGGACGTGACCGACCGGCTGACGCTGAACCTCGGCCTCCGCTGGGATTATGAGCGGACCCCGGCGTTCCTGAACTATGTGACCCCCGCCGAGAACGTCAACGCGGTGTCCCCGGCGAACTATCCCAACCTCGTCAACGCCGATTACAAGATCAGCGATTATATCTCGACCGGCAACAACCGGAAGGCGTTCAAGGGTGCGTGGCAGCCGCGCGTCGGCTTCACCTATCGCCTGGACGAGCAGGGCCGGTTCGCGGTGTTCGGCGGCTATGGCCGATCCTATGACCGAAACCAGTTCGACTTCCTGCAGCAGGAACTGGCCAATGGCCGTTTCCAACGTCGCGAGTTCCTGTTCCAGGGGGCCGACACGATCAATCCGTGTACACCGGGACCCAACTGCATTCCCTGGAACCCGGTCTATCTGACCGAGGCTGGCCGCCAGCAGCTGATCGGCAATGGCGGCCCGGGCGGGCGCGAGTTCCGCTTCATCAACAACGACTTGAAGGTCCCCTATTCGGACCAGTTCAGCCTGGGCGTTCGCGGGCGGTTCAATCCGGTCGAGCTTGAGGTCGGCTATACGCGGATCGTCAGCAAGGACGGCTTCGTCTATCTGCTCGGCACGCGCCGCCCCGACGGGTCGTTCTTCGCGCCGTCGCCGACCACCGGCGCGCCGCAGGGGCCGAACACCAGCTTCGCCCCGAGCGGTTACGGCGCGATCATCCTGGGCGACAACGGGCTGGAGACGCGCGCGGACTCGGCCTATGCCAAGCTGACCAAGGCCTATTCGGCCGCTTCGCCGTGGAGCATCGACGCCACCTATACCTTCACGGCGGCGGTCGATAACCGACCCAACAACGACCAGTCCTCCTACTTCCTGCTCGATTTCCCCAAGGCCTCGGACTATCCGATGCTGCGTTCGGGCGTGGTGCCGCGTCACCGCTTCGTCGTGGCGGGCAGCGTCGACACGCCGCTGGGCGTCACCATGTCGGCGAAGTTCCAGATCGAGAGCCCGACCTTCCAGCGCGCGCTGCTCGACACGTCCAACCCCTATCAGCGGACGCTGGTGGGTTCTGAAGTGTTCGGGCTGGGCGATCGCTGGGGCCGTCGCCAGCTCGACCTGGCGTTCACCAAATATGTGCCGCTCAAGTTCATCAGCGACGCGACGCGCGTTCGCTTCCGCGTCGACATCATCAACGCGATGAACGACCGCAATTACGTCGACTATAACAACGACCCGAGCGACACGACGCGCACGCCCGGCTCGCCGAGCATCTACCGGGAAGTGTCGACCTACAGCATTGGTGGCAATCCGCCGCGCACGGTGAAGCTGTCGGCCGGTTTCAACTTCTGATGGCGGATCGTCATCCCGGCCTTGTGCCGGGGTGACGGCCTGACTGGCCGCAGGGACGGTTGAAAATGACAGGAGAGGACGCCTGATCGCATGACGTTCGACCGACGCGATATCCTGCGCGCCGCCGCGCTCGGCGGGGCGGGGTGGCTGGCGGGATGTACCGCCGGGCCGCTCGCGCCAAAACGCGCGCCGCAGATGGCCTTCCCCGGGGTGCTGCCGAAGATCGGCACTACTCCGGCGAGCGCCAGCGACCCGCTGATGGACGATATCCAGCGGCGTACCGTCAGCTATTTCTGGAACACCACCGATCAGGTGACGGGGCTCGCGCCCGATCGCTGGCCGACGCCCAGTTTCGCCTCGATCGCGGCGGTCGGCTTTGCCCTGACCACCTATCCGATCGCGGCGACGCGTGGTTGGATCACGCGGGCGGCTGCGGCGCAGCGTACGCTGGCGACGTTGCGCTTCTTCGCGAACGCGCCGCAGGGCCCCGACAAGGAGGGAATGAGCGGCTATAAGGGCTTTTTCTATCATTTCCTGGGCGTCACCAAGGGGTATCGCTTCGCCAAGACCGAGCTGTCGACGATCGATACCGCATTGTTGCTGGGCGGCGTTCTCTTTGCGCAGACATGGTTCGACGATGAAACCGAGCCCGCAGAGCGGGAAATCCGGGTGCTGGCCGACCAACTCTACCGCGCGGTCGAATGGGATTGGATCACGCCGCGCAAGCCGTTCATCTCGATGGGATGGCACCCTGAGAGCGGGTTTATCGGCTCGGACTGGAATATCTATAACGAGAGTCTCATCCTCTACGTTCTTGCGCTCGGCTCGCCGACGCATGCGCTGCCGCCCACGACATGGGACGCATGGACCGCCAAGTTCGACCCGTCCTGGGACGAGAAATATGATGACCCGTTCACCGCTTTCCCGCCCTTGTTCGGGCATCAATATAGCCAGGTGTGGATCGACTTTCGTGGCCTCATGGACACCTACTCTAAACGGCGCGGGTTCGGGTATTTCGAGAACAGCCGCCGCGCGACCTATGCGCAGCGCCGCTATGCGATCAACAATCCTGGGCGTTGGCGCGGCTATGGCGAGAATGTCTGGGGACTGACCGCATGCGACGGGCCGGGCGACTTCGTCCGCGAAATCGACGGTCGCAATCGTGAATTCTTCTCCTACTCTGCGCGGGGCCCTGGCGACCGCGACGACGGGACGCTCGCGCCGACCGCTGCACTCGGATCGGTGGCATTCGCACCGGAAATCGTGCTGCCTGCAGTGCGTGCGATGTATTCGACCTATGGCACCGCGATCTACGACCGCTACGGCTTTCGCGACAGCTTCAATCCGACGCTGACGCTGAGAGACGTCAAGCTTCAGCATGGCAAGGTGGTGCCCTATATCGGTTGGGTCGCAGACGATTATCTCGGCATCGACCAAGGGCCGATCGCGTGCATGATCGAAAACTGGCGCAGCGGAATGATCTGGAAGACGATGCAGAAGAACCCGTATATCCGCACCGGGCTTATGCGCGCCGGGTTCAAGGGCGGCTGGCTTTCAGCCGCATAGGTGATTGGCCTTTATGGTGGATTTTGTGGAGTCGCCGCGAACGCCGCGAATGGTCTTCGATGGCATCGATTTCGCCATTGCACCCTCGCGGGGCATATGCCCGTTTCGGGCCGACACGGGCATCGCCTCGTCTTCGCATTCGTCGCTGACCCACTACCCGGTTGGCCTTTCGTCCCGGGTCACCTGTCATCCCATCTCCGCTGGCTGGGTCGTCCAGCCCAGCCGCGGAATCGTGATCGACCGCTTGCCCGTCAGGTCGGTGCGGCACACGAACAGGTCACGGCTCTCGATATAGGCGATCAGCCGCTTCACCCGGCCCAGCGAGCTGGTGCCATAGGTCTCGGCGATCTTGGTGTCCGGCGGGCAGGGCAGCCCCTCGCGTGCCGCGCGTGCGACCAGCAGGAAAGCGCCCAGCATGTCGTCGGGCAGCATGCCCGCCAGCGCCAGCGCCTCCTGCCAGTCAGGGTCGCTGATGTCGAAAATCCCGGCCCGTGCACAGGATAGCCGCCGGGCAAAGCCGTTCAGGTCGAGCGGCGGGCGCGCGAGACCGGCCATCCGGCACCGCACCTGAAAATCCTGGAACAGGACCGAGGCGGGGCGGAAGGTCGATTCGGGATCCTCGACGATCGCGCGGAGCACCTGTTCATACACGGCCTCGACCTCGGCCTCGTCCATGTCGGGCGCGGGCGGCGCGGCGGTGGTCGGCAGCGGCGGGCGGCCCAGATCCGCCATCAGTTCCTCGGCGGGCACCCGCCGCGGGCGCGGGTCGAAGGTCATCGGCAGGGTCGGTGCTTCCTCGACCGGGGCGAAGAGCAGTTCCTGCAGATCGGGCGGCGGCGCGTCGGGCAGCGGGGTCAGCTTGGGGCTGCCCGAGCGGGCCGAGGTTTCGACCGCGCCGATCTTCACCGTGATCGGCCGCCGGGACACCGCCGGCCCCAGCGCCAGGAAGGTGCCGCGCGCCAGGTCGCGGATCGAATCGGCCTGCCGCCGCTCCATGCCGAGCAGATCGGCCGCGCGCGCCATGTCGATGTCGAGGAAGGTGCGGCCCATCAGGAAGTTGGACGCCTCGGCCGCGACATTCTTGGCGAGCTTGGCGAGCCGCTGTGTCGCGATCACGCCCGCCAGCCCGCGCTTGCGTCCGCGACACATCAGGTTGGTCATCGCGGAGAGCGAGGCACGGCGGACCTCCTCGGTCACTTCGCCGCCGGTCGTGGGGGCGAAGAGCTGGGCCTCGTCCACCACCACCAGCGCGGGATACCAATGTTCGCGTGGCGCGTCGAACAGCGCGTTGAGGAAGGTCGCGGCGCAGCGCATCTGCCCCTCGATCTCCAGTCCTTCCAGACTCAGCACCACCGAGGCGCGGTGTTCGCGGATCCGCGCGCCGAACCGGCCGACCTCGCGCTCGGCATAGTCGCCCGCCTCGATCACGACATGGCCATAGGCCTTGGACAAGGTGACGAAATCGCCCTCGGGGTCGATCACCACCTGCTGCACCTGGCCCGCCGATTTCTCCAGCAGGCGGCGCAGCAGATGCGACTTTCCCGACCCGGAATTCCCCTGCACGAGCAGGCGGGTCGCCAGAAGCTCCTCAAGATCGATCGGCACCGGCGAGCCTCGCTCGTCGGTTCCCATATCCACGCGTACCGTCATGACTCTGGCGTTTGGCCGATCAACGCCCCAAGGAGCAAGGCATTTGATTCCTGCTGACGGAACCCTGCTTCATGGCCCTTTCCAGCCCTACCGAAACCGCCCGCCGCGCGCTGGGCAAACCCCTTGCCGACCTGGATGAAGAAGAACGGCAGGTCCTGATCGACATCGAGTCGGGCAGCATCAGCACGCGGGACGTGGCCGATGCCGCGGACGAAACCGCGACACTGGGCGAAAAACTGGCCGACCGGGTGGCGGCGGTGGGCGGAAGCTGGGGCTTCATCATCGGGTTTTCGGTGATCCTGCTGGGCTGGATGCTGCTCAATTCCGATGTGCTGGGCTATTTCGGGCTGGCCTTCGATCCCTATCCCTACATCTTCCTCAACCTGATGCTGTCCACGCTGGCGGCGATCCAGGCGCCGGTCATCATGATGAGCCAGAATCGGCAGGCGTCGAAGGACCGGCTGGCCGCCAGCCTGGACTATCCCACCAATTTGCGCGCCGAGATCGACATATTGCGGCTGCACCACAAGCTCGACGTGACGGTCATCGAACGACTCGATAGTCTGGAGGCGAAGATCGACGGGTTGGCAAAGACCCTTGCGCGGTCGTAGAGAGCGCGATCATTTCAAGAGGCACCGATGGCAGGCCACAGCAAATTCAAGAACATCATGCATCGCAAGGGCGCGCAGGATAAGAAGCGCTCCGCGGCATTCTCCAAGCTTTCGCGCGAAATCACCGTCGCGGCGAAGATGGGCACGCCCGACCCGGACATGAATCCGCGTCTGCGCGCCGCCGTCAACGCGGCCAAGGCGGCCTCGATGCCCAAGGACAATATCGCACGCGCCATCGACAAGGCGACGCGCGGCGATGGCGAGAATTACGAGGAAATCCGCTATGAGGGCTTCGGCCCGGGCGGTGTCAGCCTGATCATCGAGGCGCTGACCGACAATCGCAACCGCACCGCGACCAATGTCCGCACCGCCGTATCGAAGAATGGCGGCAATCTGGGCACGGCGGGTTCGGT
The DNA here is from genome assembly GCF_040560405.1 of Facivitalis istanbulensis. Lineage (NCBI taxonomy): Bacteria > Pseudomonadati > Pseudomonadota > Alphaproteobacteria > Sphingomonadales > Sphingomonadaceae > Facivitalis > Facivitalis istanbulensis. Next base: position 30,023 of record NZ_JAVSCQ010000014.1, on the reverse strand, counting down.
CAGCCACGGCTTCGACCGGATGGGCCTGATCAACTATCCGGCCAGCGCGGGCGATGCCGAAAAGGTGTTCGAGGCGGCGCTGGAAGCCGGGGCGGAAGACGTGACCTCGTCGGAGGACGGGCACGAAATCTGGACCGCGCAGGCCGACCTGCACGAAGTCGCCAAGGCGCTGGAGCCCGTGCTGGGCGAGGCGGAGGGCGCCAAGCTCGCCTGGCGGCCGCAGACGATCGTGGCGGTCGATGAAGCGGCGGCGGCGACGCTGTTCAAGCTGATCGACACGCTGGACGATGACGACGACGTCCAGACCGTCTGGGGCAATTACGAAGTCTCCGACGAAATCATGGAAAAGCTGGCCTGAATTCCACTTCTCCCCGGGCCGCGTCCGGGGAGGGGGGGCCGCCGGGCATCGCCCGGTGGTGACGGGGCCGCGCCGCAGCATCGCCCCTCCGAAAGATCGACATGCCCCTTGCGCCCGCCATCATCCTCGGCCTCGATCCCGGTCTCGGCACCACCGGCTGGGGGGTGATCGCCGCGGAGGGCAATCGCCTTCGCCATGTCGCCAACGGCCAGATCAAGACCGAGCCGTCGATGCCGCTGCCGCGTCGCCTCGCGAACCTGCACGCCGCGCTCTACGACGTGATCCGCCAGCAGCAGCCCGACGGCGCGGCGGTGGAAGAGGTGCTGGGCAACAGCAATGCGCAATCCACGCTGAAGCTTGGCCAGGCGCGCGGCATCGTCCTGCTCGCGGCAGCGCAGGCGGGGCTGATCGTTGGCGAATATCATCCCAGCATCGTGAAGAAGGCGACGGTGGGCACCGGCGGCGCGGACAAGAAGCAGGTGCAGGCGATGGTCGGGCATCTGCTGCCCGGCGTGAAGCTGACCGGGCCCGATGCCGCGGATGCGCTGGCGGTGGCGATCACCCATGCGCATCATCTGGCCAGCGCGCGGGCGATGCAGCGGCGCGCTTCGGCGGTCTGAACGGGACGCGCCCCGGCCTCGGGGTGATATTGCAAGGCGCGGGCGTGGTGGTCGGGGGAGTGACGAAATCCCCGCTTTGTTCTAATCGAGGCGCATGATCGCGCATCTCAAGGGACGTTTGGAAGCCACGGGCATCGACCATGCGGTGATCGATGTCGGGGGAGTCGGCTATCTGGTCGGCGCGTCGGCGCGCACGCTGTCGGCGATCGGGCCGGTGGGCGAGGCGGCGATGCTGCATACCGAGATGCTGGTGTCCGAGGATTCGATCCGGCTGGTCGGGTTCGCCAGCGCCGATGAGCGCGACTGGTTCCGCCTGTTGACCGGCGTGCAGGGCGTCGGTGCCCGGGTGGCGCTCGCCATCCTCTCCGCGCTGGAGCCCGCCGACCTGATGCGCGCGATCGCCAGCGGCGACAAGGCGATGGTCGCGCGCGCCAATGGCGTCGGGCCGAAACTGGCCCAGCGGATCGTCATGGAGTTGAAGGACAAGGTTGGCGGCATCGTGCTGGCCCCCGGATCGGGCGGCGGCCCGGCCACCCCCGTCGGGGCCGGAGCGGATGCGGTGTCCGCGCTGCTCAACCTGGGTTTCCGCCCGGCCGAGGCGAGCGCGGCAGTCGCGGCGGCCGAAGAGGAACTGGGCGCGACGGCGACGCTTGACGCGCTGGTGCGCCTGGCGCTGCGCAAGGCCGCGAAATAGGGCCGCGAATCGGGCGGGGCCGCTGGCCTAGGCCAACAATCCGGGCGGCACGTCCCCGGTGAAATGCGCATGCAGATTGGCCAGGACCATGTCCGCCATCGCGGCACGCGCCTCCCGCGTCGCGCTCCCCTGATGGGGGGCGAGCACCACATGGTTCATCCGGCGTAGCGCGGGCGGCACATCGGGTTCGTCGGCGAAGACGTCCAGCCCGGCCCCGGCGATGCGATGATGGTCGAGCGCGGCGACCAGCGCCGGTTCGTCGACCAGGCTGCCCCGCGCGATATTGACCAGGACGCCCTGCGGGCCCAGCCGTTCGAGGATCGCGGCATCGACCGCCCGCCGCGTCGCCGCGCCACCGGGGGCAGCGAGGATCAGCACATCGCTTTCGGTCGCCAGTTGCGCCAGATCGGGGACGAAGCGCCATGGCACCGGCTTGGCCGAGCGCGCGGTGTACAGGATCTCGGCGGCGAAGGGTTCGGCCCGCCGCGCAATGGCCTGGCCGATCCGGCCCATGCCGAACAGCCCCATGCGTCGGCCGCTCGCCCGTCGCCCCAGTGGCACCGTCCAGCCGCCCATGCGCACCACGCGGTCATTGGCCGCGATCCGGCGCTCGACCGCCAGCCACAGCGCCATCGCCTGGTCCGCGACATCCTCCGACAGGATATGCGGGGTCAGCGCGATCCGGATGCCGCGCGCCGCCGCCGCCTCGCCGTCGATGCCGTCATGGCCGACGCCGTGCACCGCGATGATCTCCAGCGCGGGCAGTCGCGCGATCAGCGCGGCATCGACCCGCATCATCCCGCCGCCGACGATCGCGCGGGTCGAGGGTGGCGGGGTATCGCGGTGCAACGCATAGCGATCGGCCAGCGCGCCTTCGAGCGCGGGCGGGATCGCGGTGGCAAGGAAGATATCGGGCTTCATGGGTTTCATTCTACTGCGATTCGCCGTGCGAGTCCGATCGGGAATCCTCCGTGGTATCCGCGCGGCTGCGGAGCGCAATTCGCAACTGTCCCCGATGGCCGGGCGATGCTATGTTCGTGCAATGTTCGCCCTTGCCACGATTATCGCCGCGCTCGACATCCGCGTCGCCCAGCCGCTAGGGGCGGCGGCGTGACCGACCAAGATCGCCTGTTGTCCGCCAGCCGCCGTCCCGAGGATGTCGATGCCGCGCTTCGCCCCAAGAGCCTCGACGAATTTGTCGGGCAGCAGGCGGCGCGCGACAATCTGCGCGTCTTCATCCAGGCGGCGCGGGGGCGCGGCGATGCGCTCGATCATGTGCTGTTCTTCGGCCCGCCGGGACTGGGCAAGACGACGCTGGCGCAGATCATCGCGCGCGAGATGGGCGTCGGCTTCCGCGCGACCTCGGGCCCGGTCATCGCCAAGTCGGGCGACCTCGCCGCGCTGCTGACCAATTTGGAGGACGGCGATGTCCTGTTCATCGACGAGATCCACCGCCTGCAACCCGCGGTCGAGGAAGTGCTGTATCCCGCCATGGAGGACCGCGTCCTCGACCTGATGATCGGCGAGGGGCCGTCGGCGCGGTCGGTGCGGATCGACCTGCCGCGCTTCACCCTGGTGGGGGCGACCACGCGGCAGGGGCTGTTGACCACGCCGCTGCGCGATCGGTTCGGTATTCCCGTGCGCCTGCAATTCTACACGGTCGAGGAACTGACCCGCGTCGTCACCCGCGCCGCCTATCTGCTGGACCTGCCGATCGCCGAGGACGGCGCGATCGAGATCGCGCGCCGCTCCCGCGGTACCCCGCGCATCGCCGGACGCCTGCTGCGCCGGGTCCGCGATTTCGCCAGCGTGGCGGGGCATGAGATCGTCCATGCGGCGGCGGCGGACCAGGCGCTCAACCGGCTGGAGGTCGACGCGATGGGCCTGGACGCGATGGACCGGCGCTATCTGACGATGATCGCCGACGTCTATCGTGGTGGCCCGGTGGGGGTGGAGACGCTCGCGGCTGGCCTGTCCGAACCGCGCGACACGATCGAGGAAGTGATCGAGCCCTTTCTGATCCAGCTTGGCCTGCTGGCGCGGACCGCGCGCGGACGGATCCTGAACGCCGGGGGATGGAAGCATCTCGGGCTGAACCCGCCGGTCGGGACTCAGGACGGGTTGTTCGATGGGTGATCGGTAGAGGCGCGCCGTTCGCGGCATGGGCGACGCATCTGGCCCCATGCCCGGCATCGGCGTAAGGGCCCCGTCATGATCCGCGTTTGTGCCCTTTACCGTTTCGCCAGTTTCCCCGATCCCGCCGCGCTTCGCGGGCCATTGCTCGCCATTGCCGAGGCGAACGGCATTCGCGGCACGCTTCTTCTCGCGCGTGAAGGAATCAACGGCACGATCGCGGGGACGCAGGCCGGGATCGAGGCGGTGCTGGATCATATCCGCACATTGCCCGGCTGCGCCGATCTGGATTTCAAGGACTCGACCGCCGAGACGATGCCGTTCCACCGGATGAAGGTGCGGTTGAAGCGCGAGATCGTGTCCATGGGGGTCGAGGGGATCGATCCCCGGCGCGAGGTCGGAACCTATGTCGCGCCGGACCAGTGGAACGCGCTGATCGCCGATCCGCGCACCGTCCTGATCGACACGCGCAACGATTATGAGGTCGCGATCGGTACCTTCAACGGTGCGGTCGACCCGGGGACCAGGAGCTTTCGGGATTTTCCGCGCTGGTTCCGCGAGAATCGCGAGGAACTGCTGGCGGGCAAGACCCAGGTCGCGATGTTCTGCACCGGCGGCATACGCTGCGAAAAGGCGACCGCGTTCCTGAAGGCGGAAGGGGTGGAGGACGTCTTCCACCTCGATGGCGGCATCCTGAAATATCTGGAAACGATGCCCGTCGCGGAGAGTCGCTGGCAGGGCGAGTGTTTCGTCTTCGACGCGCGCGTGGCGGTGGGCCATGGGCTGGAGCAGGGCCGCCACGCGCTGTGCCATGGTTGCCGGATGCCGGTCAGCCCGGCGGATCGCGCCTCGCCGCTCTATGTCGAGGGGGTGAGCTGCCCCGCCTGTCACGGCACGCGCGACGCCGCGCGGCTGGCCGCCTATGCCGAGCGGCACCGGCAGGAGCGGTTGGCGGCGGCGCGCGGACAGGCGCATGTGGGCGCGCGGTTCCTGCCGCACGACGCGGCGCAGACCGCGCCACGCGACGAACTGCCGACGCCCTGACGCCCAAGTGAAGGCAAGCGGGTGGCAAGAAAGGGCGAACCTGCTACACGGGCGGCGATATCATCATGCCCGCTTCGTCCTCCCACCCGTCCGAATCCCCCGAAACCGCGCTGCCGCGTCGGCGGCTCTGGAGTCGTTGGTGGGTGAAGCTGCTCGCCGCGCTGGCGGTGCTGGCGGCGATCGGCGCGGGGGTGTTCTGGCTGTTGTTCATGCGCGACCTGCCCTCGGTCGATGCGCTCAAGGCCTATGAGCCGCCGCTCCCCACCCATGTGCGCGGCGCCGATGGCACGCCGATCCAGTCCTATGCGCGCGAACGCCGGGTCGAGCTGTCGTTCAATGAATATCCGCCGCTCCTCGTCCGCGCCTTCCTGGCGGCCGAGGACAAGAACTTTTTCGAACATGGCGGCGTCGACTATCCCGGCCTGGCGGGCGCGGTGCTGGACTATGCGAAGAAATGGGGCACGGGGCGGCGCGCGCGCGGCGGCTCGACCATCACGCAGCAGGTCGCCAAGAACCTGCTGATCGGCAACGCCTATTCCCCGACGCGCAAGGTGCGCGAGGCGATCCTGGCGTATAAGATCGAGGATACGCTGACCAAGCCGCAGATCCTGGAACTGTATCTCAACCAGATCGCGCTGGGACGGAATGCCTTTGGCGTCGAGGCGGCGGCCCATGCCTATTTCGACAAGGAACTGAACGAGCTGACGCTCGGCCAGATGGCCTATCTGGCGGTGCTGCCCAAGGGGCCGTCCAATTACGATCCGATCCGCCATGCCGATCGCGCGCTGGAGCGGCGCGGCTATGTGCTGGGCGAGATGCTGCGCAACAATTTCATCACCCGCGCACAATATGACGCGGCGATGGCCGAGCCGCTGGGCACGGTGCTGCGCCGTACCCCCAAATACGCGCAGGTCGGCGGCTATTTCGTCGAGGAGGTGCGCCGCCAACTGATCAAGCAATTCGGCGAGACGTCCGAATCGGGGCCGCACAGCGTCTATTCGGGCGGCCTGTGGGTCCGCACCTCGCTCGACACGCGGTTGCAGGATCTGGCGACCGAGGCGTTGCGCGACGGGCTGGTTCGGTTCGAGGGCGGGCGCGGCTGGCCGGGGCCGATCCGCCATGTCGATCTGGACGGCGACAATTGGCAGCAGGCGCTGCTCAACACCAATATCGCGCTCGACTATCGCGACTGGCGCGCGGCCATCATTGTCGCGAGGAACAGTGGTGAGGCGACGATCGGCTTTGCCAATGGCCGTACCGGCACGCTGCCGCGCTCGGGGGCGCTGATGCCGCGCCGGGGGACGGCGGCGACCGCGTTCAGCGCGCTCAACCCCGGCGACATCATCGCGGTCGCGCCGGAGGGGGCCGGCTTCGGCCTGCGCTCGATCCCGCGCATCTCGGGCGGCTTCGTGGTCGAGGAGCCCGCGACGGGCCGCGTGCTGGCGATGCAGGGTGGCTTCGACGCGCGGCTCGGCGCGTTCAACCGCGCGACCCAGGCGCAGCGCCAGCCGGGCTCGACGATCAAGCCGATCGTCTATTCGGCGGCGCTCGACCATGGCATGACCCCGGCCTCGATCATCGTCGACGGGCCGTTCTGCGTCGATCAGGGCGCCAATCTGGGCACCAAATGCTTCCGCAATTTCGGCAATTCGGCGGGGGCGGGGCCGCATACGATGCGCTGGGGCATCGAGCAGTCGCGCAACCTGATGACGGTGCGCGCCGCCGCCACGGTCGGCATGAAGAATGTCGTCGCCACGATCAAGCAGATGGGGATCGGCGATTTCCCGCCCTATCTCGCCTATGCGCTGGGCGCGGGCGAGACGACCGTGGCGCAGATGGTCAACGCCTATGCGATCCTGGCCAATAACGGCCGGGGTGGCGCGCCGTCGCTGATCGACTTCGTGCAGGACCGGCACGGCAAGGTGATCTGGCCGGAGAATTGGCGCGGCTGCGACCGGTGCAACATGGCCGATTATGACGGGAAGCCGATGCCGCGTCCCGTCTCGCACCAGCGCCAGGTGCTGGATGCGATGACCGCCTATCAGATGGTGCACATCACCGAGGGCGTGGTGCAGCGTGGCACGGCGACGGGCCTGCGCGATCTCGACCGGCCGATGTTCGGCAAGACCGGGACCAATAACGGCCCGACCGATGTGTGGTTCGTCGGCGGCACCCCGCAATTCGTCGGCGGCCTCTATATCGGATATGATCATCCGCGCTCGCTGGGCGGCTATGCGCAGGGCGGGACGATCGCCGTGCCGATCTTCCACCAGTTCGCGCAGAAGGCGTATGAGGGGCTCGACAAGCTGCCCTTCCGCGCCGCGCCGGGCATTCGCATGGTGCGGATCGACCGGGCGAGCGGACGGCCGGTCTACGGCACCTTTCCGACCGGCAACGATCCCAAGCCCGCGGTGATCTGGGAAGCGTTCAAGCCGGAAAGCGAGCCGCGCCGCCGCATCCGTCGCGCCGAACCCGCCGCGCCGGTGGCTCCGACGCCGACCGGCCCCGCCACGCCCGCGCCGCCGCGCGACAGCGATTTCTTGCAAAGAGAAGGCGGAATCTACTAGCCCGCTACCCATATTCGTCTTTCCCCGCCGGAGATGGCGGGGCGGATGACCGATTCGGAGAACACACATGCGCGCCGAAGCGCAGGCTCATGTCGACACCATCAATGACGCCCTGGCGCTGCTGCGCCGCTTCCTCGACTGGGACCGCGCGCTGCGCCGCCTGGACGAGCTGAACGCGCGCGTCGAGGACCAGGCGCTGTGGAACGATCCCAAGCAGGCGCAGGAGGTGATGCGCGAGCGGCGCCGCCTGGACGAGGCGATCACCGCCACGCGCGCGATCGAGAGCGAGCTGTCGGGCACGGTCGAACTGATCGAACTGGCCGAGCTGGAAGGTGACGAGGAACTGGAGAAGGAAGCCGTCACCAGCCTGGGCGAACTCGCCAGGCGTGCCGAGGCCGACAAGGTCAAGGCGCTGCTGGCCGGGGAGGCGGACGCCAACGACACCTATCTGGAAATCAACGCGGGCGCGGGCGGCACCGAGAGCCAGGACTGGGCCGAGATGCTCCAGCGCATGTATACGCGCTGGGCCGAGCGGCATGGCATGAAGGTCGAACTGGTCGATTATCATGCGGGCGAACAGGCGGGGATCAAGTCGGCCACGCTGCTGGTCAAGGGCGAGAATGCCTATGGCTATGCCAAGACCGAATCGGGCGTGCATCGTCTGGTGCGCATCAGCCCCTATGATTCGTCGGCGCGGCGGCACACCAGCTTTTCGTCGGTGTGGGTCTATCCGGTGATCGACGACAATATCGAGGTCGAGATCAACGAGAGCGAGCTGCGCATCGACACCTACCGCGCGTCGGGCGCGGGTGGGCAGCACATCAACACCACCGACTCGGCGGTGCGCATCACCCACCTGCCGACCGGGATCGTGGTGCAGTGCCAGAACCAGCGGTCGCAGCACAAGAACAAGGCCGAGGCGTATAACCAGCTTCGCGCCCGCCTGTACGAGCGCGAACTGGCCGAGCGCGAAGCCGCGGCCAATGCGCAGAATGCGAGCAAGACCGATATCGGCTGGGGCCACCAGATCCGCTCCTATGTCCTCCAGCCCTATCAGTTGGTGAAGGATCTGCGCACCGGTGTGACCTCGACCGCGCCCGGCGATGTGCTGGACGGCGATCTCGATGCCTTCATGGCGGCGGCGCTGTCGCAGCGCGTGACCGGCGAGGCGGTCGCGGTGGAGGATGTCGACTAAGATGCGCGGGCGGGGGACGGCCATCATCCTGGCGGCGGGGATCGCCATCGCGCTGGGGGGCGCGCTGGCGGGCTGCGACGGTTCCAAGCCGCTGATCCGGCAGGATGAGGGCGACAAGCCGGGTCCGTTTCCGACGCCCGATCGGCCGGTGGCGGACGTGGTATCCGCGCGCTGGTCGAGCGAGGACGCGCGCGATCGCCTGCGCGAGGCGGACAAGGTGATGGACCGGGCGGATATCCGTCCCGGCATGACCGTCGCCGATATCGGCGCGGGCGAGGGCTATTACACCGTCCGTCTGGCCCAGCGTGTCGGGATCGAAGGCCGCGTGCTCGCCGAGGATATCGTCGCGGCATGGCGCGACCGGCTGGCCGAGCGTGTCGCGCGCGAACGGCTGGAGAATGTCAGCGTCCGGCTGGGCGAGCCCGCCGACCCCAAATTGCCGCCGCGCAGCTTCGACCGGGTCCTCATGGTCCATATGTATCATGAGATCGACCAGCCCTATGAGTTTCTCTGGCGGCTCTTTCCCGCGCTGAAGCCCGATGGCCTGGTCGTCGTCGTCGATGCCGAACGGCCGACCCGGGCGCATGGCACGCCGCCCGCGCTGTTGAAATGCGAGTTCGAGGCGGTCGGCTTCACCCAGGTTTCGGTTCAGCCGATGCCCTCGGCCGGGGGCTATCTGGCCACCTTCCGCGCGACCGGTCCGCGCCCCGAACCCTCGGGGATCCGCCCCTGCCGCATGCGGCCCAGATAAGTCTCCGCGCCGCTTGCAACCCCCGCCGGGCCTCATGCATTGGTTCGATATCGGCCGCGATCGGTGCCGAACGGCTTGCCGGCCAGGATAAGCCGGGGCCAGCGCAAGGAGATGATGATGAACATGATCGGGATGGCCGGGCTGCTCGTCGGGGCGATGATCGCGTCCGGCGACGGGGCGATCGAGCATCGCACGCAGATGGATCACCATTCGGGGCCGGTCGCGGTCCATTATCGCGCCGATGTCGGCGTGACCCACAAACAGGTTGGCGCGGTCACCACGGGGGGCCGCCCCTCGACCCTGCGTTGCCTGTGGAGCGCCAATGTGACCGTGCATCGCCAAGCGCAGGCGGCGGGTGCGATGCTGACCCGCAGCGCGGCGCGCGACGGCGTGATCGAGGGCAGCCGTCCCGGCTGGTGCAGCACCAATCGCTCCGCCATTGCGCAGGAGGTGGCGCGGCGGCATGACGCGGTCCGCGATCATCTTCAGGCCGTGGCGCAGGAAGATCACGCGATCCTGCGGGCCGAGATGGACCGCCTTCACGCCGAGACACGGAGCGGATGATTTTGAACCACCGAATGGCGGGCCGGGCCATGGCCCTGTTCGCACCCATGATGCTGACCCAGCCGATCGCCGCGCAGGAGCGCCCGGCGATCGGCGTGGAAGTAAACAGCGATGAGAATCGTCGCGGCCTGAGCTGGAGCGAGGGCAAGGTATCGCCCTCCGCCGACATCTTCGTCACGAGGGGTGCGCTGGAGGCAAGCGGCCGGGTGGTCGGCCTGCGCGAATCGGACCGGCATGGCGGCGCGGGCGTGGTCGGCGACCTCACCCTGGGGGCCGGCACCTTTATCGGCCCGGTATCGGTCCGGGGCCGGGTGACCGGGCATCTGTTCGGCGGCGCGGGCTTCAACGCGGATTATTTCGAACTGGGCGGCTCGGCGGCCTATACGCTCGGCCCGGTGCAGGTCGATGCGGGGGCCGATTACGCCCCGTCGCAAAGCGCGATCGGTGGCGACAATCTCTATCTTCACGCGGGCGCGCGGGCCGGGTTGCCCGCCACGCCCTGGACGTTGCTCGCGGGCGTGGGGCATAGCTCGGGCAAGACCGACGACCCGTTCCGCGCGGCGCGGTTGCGGCCCGGCGGCGCCTATACCGACTGGCGGCTCGGCGTGGAGCGTATCACCGGGCCGGTGACGCTGGGGCTGGATTATGTCGGCACCGATGTATCGGAGCGGGCCGCCTCCGCCTTTCCGCTGGCCGATGCCGGCCACTCGGGCGACCGGATTGTCGGGCGGGTGCGCTTCAGCTTCTGAGGGGTATGCGACGGCTGCAATCCTGCCGTCAAAGGCGATGGCCCGGCCCTACATCATCCCCATGTCCCGCAGGCTCACCGTCCCGCCGGGCGCGAGGATCAGATGGTCGAGCACCACCATGTCCAGCATCGCCAGCCCCTGCGCCAGGCGCCGGGTCAGCGCCAGATCGGCGGCGCTGGGGCGGGGATCGCCATCGGGATGGTTGTGCGCGATCAGCAGGCTTCGGGCCGACAGCGCCAGTGCGTCCCGTACGATCCGCGTGACCGGGACGGCGGCCGAGTCGGCCCGGCCCATGGCATGGCGCAAGCCCAACAGGCTCCGATCCGGACCCAGATAGGCGATGCCGACCGCCTCCACCGCGCTCCGGTCGAGCGGCGCGAACAGGCGCAGCGCATCCTGGCGGGTGCCGATCCGAAGGACAGGGCGGGGCAAGCAGGACACATCCCGTCCTGCCGCGCGCGAAGCGGCGATGCAGCCGATGTTGCCGCCGCTCTCGATCCGATGGCTTGGCGCGCGCCCCGCGCGGCGCTACGCCGTTGCGATGCGCCAATATCTCGACCTCATGGACCGGGTGCTGACCCAGGGTGTGCAGCAGATGGACCGCACCGGCACGGGCACGCTGTCGGTCTTCGGCCATCAGATGCGGTTCGACCTGGCACGGGGCTTTCCCGTGCTGACCACCAAGAAGCTGCATCTGCGTTCGATCATCGTCGAACTGCTCTGGTTCCTGCGTGGCGACACCAATGTCCGCTGGCTGCAGGAGCGCAAGGTCAGTATCTGGGACGAATGGGCGGATGAAGCGGGCGATCTGGGCCCCGTCTATGGCAAGCAGTGGCGCGACTGGGCGACCGCCGACGGACGGCATGTCGACCAGATCGCCGAACTGGTGGGGCAGATCCGCACCCAGCCCGCCTCGCGTCGCCAGATCGTGTCGGCCTGGAACCCCGGCGACCTGCACGCGATGGCGCTGGCCCCCTGTCATTGCCTGTTCCAGACGCATGTCGCCAATGGCCGCCTGTCGCTGCAACTCTATCAGCGGTCGGCGGACATCTTCCTGGGGGTGCCGTTCAACATCGCATCCTATGCGCTGTTGACCCATATGCTGGCGCAGCAATGCGATCTGGAGGTGGGCGAGTTCATCTGGACGGGCGGCGACTGCCACCTGTACCTGAACCATCTGGACCAGGCACGGACGCAGCTTGCGCGTGCGCCGGGTGCGCTGCCGCGGCTTGAGATCCTGCGCCGCCCGGATGCGATCGACGGCTATGCGCCGGAGGATTTCGTGCTGCACGATTATGTCGCGCAACCGCATATCAAGGCCGCCGTCGCGGTATGATCACGCTGATCCTCGCCCGTGCGCGCAACGGGGTGATCGGCCGCGATGGCCAACTCCCCTGGCACCTGCCCGCCGATCTCAAGCGGTTCAAGGCGCTGACCATGGGACAGCCGATGATCATGGGCCGCAAGACCTTCGAGAGCTTCCCCGCGCCCCTGCCGGGGCGGCGTCACATCGTGCTGACCCGCGACCCGCACTGGTCGGCGCCGGGGGCCGAGGTGGCGCATGATGTCGACGCCGCGCTGGCGCTGGCAGGCGTGGGGGAGAATCCCGTTGCGGTGATCGGCGGGGCCGAGGTCTTCGCGCTGTTCCTGTCCCGTGCCGATCGCATCGAATTGACCGAAGTCGATCTCGCGCCGGATGGGGATGCGATCGTTCCCTCCTTTGACGGCTGGGAGGAAATACAGCGTCAGGATTGTCCTTCCGTCGATGGAAGGCCGGCTTATGCCTTTGTCTCGCTGCGTCGCCCGGCGGATTTGGCATCGGACCAGATTTGGTTAACCGCCATTAAGGACGATTCTTCGGAAAGAGTGATCCAGATTCCTTAAAGTCCTACTATAATCTGTCCGATGACATTCGACGTCACATCGCAGAACGTGAAAGGGGCGCGGCGATATCGTGGTTGAGCGTTTGCGAATGATCATGGACTGGGGAAGCCACGGGCGTGCGGCGCCGGTCGACCCCGACGGTTTCGATGCGGATCGCGAGGCGCTGAATTTCCTGGACGATCACCGGCTGGCGCGCTCGACCACCAGCTATCGGCTGGCGCTCCAGGCCATATTGCATCCCGACAGTCCGCTGGGGCGCGAGGTGGCCCGCCGCACCGATGGCGGCATCCGTCTGACCGAGGAGGATGTGAAGGCGCTGTGCCCGCTGGTCCGCGAGCAGGAGGGCGAGGGGCGGGGCGCGCTGGAGCGTGACCTGGATGTCCAGGCCGAAAAGCTGGAATCGCTGACCTCCGACGCACGTCAGATCACGAGTGACTTTTCCAGCGACATGGCCGCCCTGTCGCAGGCGCATCATGGTCAGGCCGAGGCCGCGCCCGACAGCCGGGCCATCGCCGCGCTGCTCGAACAACTGATCGCGCGGATTGCCAAGACCGAAAGCGACCTGGCCGAACTGTCGGGCAATATCGCCGCGTTGCGCTCGCGCATCGATCAGCGACCGGGCGATGCGGGGGGCGATGCGGGGATCGACTCGCTGACCGGCGTGATGAGCCCGCTGGGGGCGGAGGGCCTGATCGCCGAACTGCCCACCGCCCCGCATGGCTATGTGGTGGCGACGTGCGGGCTCGACGATCTCGACGGCATTGAGGATCGCTATGGCCGTTCGGTCGCGGACAATGTGCTGCGGGCTTTTGTCTCGACCCTGCGCCAGTCGTGCGACGAAGGCGATATCGTGCGGTGGCAGCCCAACATCTTCCTCGTCATCCTGCGCGGTCGTCCGCTGTCGCAGGCGGCAGCCATGATGGAACAGGCGCGCGCGGCGATGCTGGCGCGCACGCTGCGGCTGCGCGGGTCGGGCGAACCGATCGGCGCGGTCACCCTGTCGGCCGGGCTGGCGGCGGGGGTCGGCGAACCAATGGACGCGGTCTATCAGCGGGCCGAGGCGCTGCGCGCCATCGCCAGCGCCGGGCTGGGCAATCGCGTGGTGTCGCGCGCCTAGCCATATCGGTCGGTCCTGCTATACGCGCGCCATGCAGCGTCTCGATGGCGGCGCGCCGGTTCCGCCGCATCTGGCGGGCGGCATTGTCGCGCTGGGCAATTTCGACGGATTTCATCTCGGCCACCAGGCGGTGGTCGGAGCCGCCGTGGCGCGTGCCCGGTCCGAGGGGCGCCCGGTGCTGGTCGCGACCTTCGACCCGCATCCCATCCGCCATTTCAAGCCCGATGCCGCGCCCTTCCGCCTGACCACGCTCGACCAGCGCGAGCGGCTGTTCGCGGCGGCGGGCGTCGATGCCATGGTGGTGTTCGGCTTTGACGAGGTCCTCGCCGGGTTGAGCGCGGACGCCTTTGTCCAGGAGCGCCTGCTGGCCGGGTTGCGCATCGGCGGCGTCGTGACGGGCGAGGATTTCACCTTCGGGCGCGGGCGTGGCGGCAATGTCGATCGGCTGCGAGACCGGGGACGGACGCTGGGCTTTTCGACCGAGGCGGTCGCGCCGGTCCAGCTGGGCGGAGAAACCGTGTCCTCGAGTCGCATCCGCGCAAAGCTGGTCGCGGGCGACATGCACGCGGCGACGCGGCTGCTGACCCGGCCCTATGCGATCGAAGGCGTGGTCCAGCATGGCGACAAGCTGGGCCGTACCATCGGCTATCCCACCGCCAATCTCGACATGGGCGAATATCTGCGTCCTGCATATGGCATCTATGCCGTGCGGGGGCGGCTGGCGGACGGGCGGGTGCTGGACGGCGCGGCGAATCTGGGCGTTCGGCCCAGTTTCGATCCGCCCAAGGAACTGCTGGAACCCCATTTTTTCGACTTCAGCGGCAATCTGTACGGTCAGCCCTTGGCGGTCGAACTGATCGAGTATCTGCGGCCTGAGGCGAAGTTCGATTCGCTCGACGCGCTGGTCGCGCAGATGGATGCGGATTGCGCCCGCGCGCGGGACATCTTGTCGACGCACAAACCGGCATGACGTATTAACCCAAAGTCGTTAAGGGCGTGTCCCCTATGACCGACGCGCCCGATTATCGCGACACCGTCTTCCTGCCGAAGACCGATTTCCCCATGAAGGCGGGGCTTGCCGCCAAGGAACCGGCGATTCTGGATCGCTGGGCCCGGATGGGGCTGTACGACCGCCTGCGTCGTGAACGAGCGGGGCGCGAGCGGTTCATCCTGCACGACGGCCCGCCCTATGCGAATGGCGACATTCACATGGGCCATGCGCTCAACAAGGTGCTGAAGGACATCATCGTCCGGTCGCAGACCTTGCTGGGCAAGGATGCGCCCTATGTCCCCGGGTGGGACTGTCACGGCCTGCCCATCGAGTGGAAGGTGGAGGAGGCGTATCGCGCCAGGAAGCTGAACAAGGACGAGGTGCCCGTCGCGCAGTTCCGCGCCGAGTGCCGCGCCTATGCCGACACCTGGGTCGGCACGCAGAAGGCGCAGTTCGAGCGGCTGGGCGTGATGGGCGACTGGGCCAACCCCTATCTGACCATGACCTATGACGCCGAGGCGGTGATCGCGGGCGAGCTGCTCAAGTTCGCCGAATCGGGCCAGCTCTATCGCGGGGCCAAGCCGGTCATGTGGTCGCCGGTCGAAAAGACCGCGCTGGCCGAGGCCGAGGTCGAATATGAGGATGTCGTCTCCACCCAGATCGATGTCGGGTTCGAGGTCGCGTCCTGCCCCGACTATCCCGATCTGGTCGGTGCGCTGGCGGTCATCTGGACGACGACCCCCTGGACGATCCCGGTCAACCAGGCGCTGAGCTATGGCGAGGCCATCGACTATCTGCATTTCGAAAGCGCGGGGCGTCGCTACCTCGTGGCGGAGGCGCTGCTGGCCGCCTTCACAAAGCGGACCGGCATCGCGATGGAGCATCTCATCGGTCTGGTGAAGGGGCCGGTGCTGGAGGGGGCGACGGCGAAGCATCCGATGCATGCGCTGGGCGGCTTCTTCGCCCGTCCGCGCCCCTTCCTGGCCGGCGACTTCGTCACGACCGAGGCCGGGACCGGCCTTGTCCATATGGCACCCGATCATGGCGAGGACGACTTCCTGCTGTGCAAGGCGAACGGCCTCGACCCGGTCTTCGCGGTGCAGGGGGACGGCAGCTATCGCCCCGACTGGGCTTGGCTGGGTGGCCAGGGCAGTGTCATCAACAAGAAGTTCGTCTCGGCCGAGGGGCCGATCTGTTCGGACCTGCGCGCGGTCGGTGCGCTGCTGGCGGCGTCGGACGATTTCCAGCACAGCTATCCGCATAGCTGGCGGTCCAAGGCGAAGGTGATCTTCCGCGCGACGCCGCAATGGTTCATCCCGATGGATCGCGCCGACGCGACGCTGGACCCGGCGCTGGCGATGGCGGGCATCGACCCGATCGCGGGCGTGACGCCGCTGCTGACCTTGCCGCTGGGCAATGGCGCGACGCTGCGCCAGACCGCGCTCGACGCGATCGAGCGGACCCGCTGGGTGCCCGAGCGCAGCCGCAACCGCATCCGTTCGATGGTCGAGGGGCGGCCCGACTGGGTCATCAGCCGCCAGCGCGCCTGGGGCGTGCCGATCGCGCTCTATGTGCATCGCCAGACCGGCGAATATCTGAACGACAAGGCGGTCAATGCCCGCATCGTCGCTGCCTTCCGCGAGGGCGGGGCGGATGCGTGGTTCACCGCCGATCATCAGGTGCTTCTGGGCAGCGACTATGACCTCGCCGATTACGAGCCGGTCAACGACATCCTCGACGTGTGGTTCGACTCCGGTTCGACCCATGCCTTCGTGATCGAGGCGCGGTATGGCGAAGGCACGCGCGCCAACCTCTATCTCGAAGGGTCGGACCAGCATCGCGGCTGGTTCCAGTCGTCGCTGCTGGAGGCGTGCGGCACGCGTGGTCGCGCGCCATACGACGCGGTGCTGACCCACGGCTTCGCGCTCGACGGGCAGGGGCGCAAGATGTCCAAGTCGCTGGGCAATGTCGTCGATCCGCTCAAGATCATCGGCGAATCGGGTGCCGACATCCTGCGCATCTGGACCGCCTCGACCGATTATTTCGAGGATGTGCGGATCGGCAAGGAGGTGCTCGCCACCGCCTCGGACAGCTATCGCAAGCTGCGCAACACCTTCCGCTATCTGCTCGGCGCGCTCGACGGGTTCACCGAAGAGGAGCGCATCTCCTATGACGTGATGCCCGAGCTGGAACTCTACGTCCTCGCCCGCCTGACCCAGCTCGACACCGAGTTGCGCCGTGCGACCGAGGCCTATGAGTTCAACCGCTACTTACGCGCGCTGACCGATTTCGCGAACGAAGACCTGTCGGCCTTCTTCTTCGATATCCGCAAGGACTCGCTCTATTGCGACGCGGCGACCGATCCGAAGCGGCGCAGCTATCGCACCGTGCTCGACATCCTGTTCCACGCGCTGGTCCGCTATGCCGCGCCGATCCTGTGCTTCACCGCCGAGGAAGTGTGGCAGGCGCGCTATCCATCGGAGGATGGCTCGGTCCATCTGCTCGAATGGCCGGTCCTGCCGCAATTGGGCGAGGACGAGACGCTGATGGCGCGCTGGACCGAGATCCGGTCCTTGCGCGCGCAGGTGACCGAGGCGATCGAGCCGCTGCGCCGGGAAAAGACCGTGCGCTCGTCCAACGAGGCCGAGGTGACGGTGCCGTCGCTGCCACTGGAGCCGCACGCGCTGGCCGAGGCGTTCATCGTCGCCGAGGTGCGGATCGCCGATCAGGTCACGGTCACACGCACCGACCATCACAAATGCGGCCGCTGCTGGCGGCACCTGCCCGATGTGGCGGCGGATGGCGAATTGTGCGGGCGTTGCGCCGGGGTGGTCGCCCATGGCTAAGCTGCCGCGCCGGGGGCTGGCTACCGCCGCGATCCTTTTCGTCGTCGATCAGCTCGTCAAATGGGCGATCACCGGGCCGCTGGGGCTGCGCGCGCTGGGCGATGTGCGTGAGGTCGTGGGCATCTTCAACCTGCGCTTCGTGCCCAATTACGGCATCTCGCTGGGGCTGCTGACCGCCGACAGCAGCGCCTCGCGCTGGGCGCTGGTCGCGATGACCGGGGCGATCGCGCTGGCGGTCGGCTTCTGGATGACGCGCGAGCGCAATCCGGTCGACCAGGCCGCGCTGGGCTGCGTGCTGGGCGGGGCGCTGGGCAATATTCTCGATCGGGTGCGATTGGGTTATGTCGTCGACTTCGCCGATCTGCACTTCGGCGAGTGGCGTCCCTTTTTGGTCTTCAATGTCGCCGATGCAGCGATTACGATAGGCGTTCTGGTTTTGCTGGCCCGCGCGCTTCTCGTGCGCGACCGGCCCGCTCCCGTGGAGAAGAGCAATGCGTAAGTTGGTGCCCGTCATCGCAGGTCTGTCCTGCGCCGCGTTGCTGACGGGATGTGGGGCCGGTCGTGGCCTGGACCGGGCGCGCCCCGACGAATTCGCCGTCGCGCGGCAGCCCTCGCTGATCATCCCGCCCGATTTCGCGCTGATCCCGCCGCAGCCGGGCGCCGCGCCGACCCAGAGCCGTGGCGGCCAGCAGCAGACGCTTGACGCGCTGTTCGGCGGTCAGGCGGCGCGCAGCCAGGCCGAATATGGCCTGGTGCAGAATGCGGGCGGCGACAGCGCCGAGCCGGGCATCCGGTCCTCGGTCGGCGACCCTGCGACGAACGTGGTCGACAAGGGCGCGACCACCCGTGACATCGTCGCCGCGCCCGAAGGCGACGGGCAGGATGCGCGCGCCGCCGCCGGCACGCGCTGATCCGATCGACGTTTCGAGAATGAAGGGGCCGGGGCGCACGATGCGCTCCGGCCCCTTCTTCATGCGGTTCGAGATGGACGGCGTCGTCCCGGCCTGTCGGACGATTGGCGCGTCATCCTCGGCCAGCCAGTCCGTTTCCCCCTTCGCCCTCAATAGATCGGCGGCGGTGCGCCATCGCCATCGCCGTGCGGCATGGTCGCGGGCCCCATGTTGAAGCGGACACGGTCGACGCAGCCCGTATAGCCTTGCCCGCCCGCCGGGAAACGCGCGCTGCGCAGGACACTGATCGCCTGCTGCCCGAAATCGCTCGACGGCTGTGCGGCGATGACCTTCAGATTGCCCAGTTCGCCCCAGGGCGCGACGTCATAGCTGACGACCGCCCAGCCCTCGATCGAGCGGCGGCGATAGGCTTCGGGAAAGCGCAGCTGCGGCGTGGTCGCCCATGGGTGATGGTCGGGGCAATTGCCCTCGACCTTCGTGTCGCGGATCATCTCGGGCATGGCCGGCGCGGGCAGTTTGCCGGGGGCGCGGTGATAGGGATAAAGGCAACCGGTCCGCGCACCCTTGGTAAAGCGCGAGGCGCGGACGGCGGACAGCGACGCCTGGTCGAGCGCGGCGTTGCCCGTGCCGGTCAGGATTGCCGCGCCGGTCGGCTTGCCATGCCGGTCTAGGTCATAGCGGACCATCGACCAGTCCTGCACGCCGGGCGTCGCCGCGATCGCCTTGAAATCGGGGAAGTGCCGGATCAGCGGCTGGGGATAGGGTGTGTCGAGGCAATTGCTTTCCGCCGGGCGCAACCGATCCCATCCCGCCCTGGGCAGGACACCGGACAACGGATGCATCGTGTAGGACATGAGTTCGACCGGATCGGCCTCTGTCAGGGCGGATTCGCGGATGGCATAGGTGACGGTGCAGTCCTGATGCGGCGCCCCTGCGGCGAATCGGCTGGCGGCAAGGGCGGGCGCCACATCGTCGCTGAACGCGGCATAGGTGGTGTCCTGGCGCGTGATCGAGATCGCGCGGCCTTCGCTATCGATCGCGAAGCGCAGCGTGAGTCCGCTGCGCGTGTTGGTCGGGCCCCAGCCGAGGTAATTCCACGGGCGGCGGATCGCCTGTGCCGTGACCGCCGCGCCTTCGCACCGGACCTCGCCCGGCGTCCAGCCGATCAGCCAGCGTCCGCCCGGCGGCGGTGGCACGGTGGCGGCGACCGGCGGGGTCGGTGACAGGGGCGTGAGGGTCGCCAGCAGGGCGATGGTCAGGGCGGTCGGGCGTAACGGCTGGAACATGTGGCAGGCGCTCCCCTGGTCCCGGACACAGGCCGGGGCAGGAGTGGGAGCGTATGGGGCCAATGTGACAGTTGCCATAGGCATCGATGTCATCCTGCAGCGAAAAGGCGGCCCCGCGACCGGGACCGCCCTTCGCCTCCCGTTCAGGCCGGTATCACGAGGAGGCCATCAAAAGGCGGCGGTCAGCGAGAAGACCACCGTCGCGCCCGCGATCGAGTCGCCGCCGGGCACCTGCCCCTTCGAGAAATTGGGCTGGATATAGGCCGACTTCGCCGCCGTGATGTCGGTGTCGATATAGGCGACGCCCAGCGTGATGTTCTTGTACGCCGCGACGTCCGCGCCCAGCGACCAGTCCCAGTATTTCCCGGTCGGCGACAGGCTGGTGCCGTTGGGGCCCAGGCCCGGATTGCCCTTGGAATAGCCGATATGCGCCTTGGCGGTGATCGGGGTGTTGGGGATGCCGACCGTGCCGTCGCCGGTCAGGTAGAGATTGTCCCAGCGCTGACCCCGGCTATAGGATGTGTTGGAGTAATTGCCGAGCGAGGTCTGCTTGGGCGCATAATAGACCCCGGCGGTCAGGTTGGCGGGGCCCGCCGTGCCCGACAGGCGGCCGAACAGTTCGACCACGTCCGATTTCGATGCCCCGCCCGGATAGGTGTACCAGGTGACGCCGACATCGGCGGTCGCATTGCCATAACTGTGTTTGAAGCCGGCGATTCCGTCCAGTTCCATGTTCGCGCCGCCGAACGTGCCCCATCCCGCCAGGTTGGACGCGAAGGTGCCGATATAGAAGCCGCTTTCGTGGCTGATGGTCAGCGCGCCCTGGATGGCGGCGTTCTTGTTGGTCTGAGACACGCCGCGCAGGCGATAATCGGTCAGGATCGCCGCGCTGCCGCTGATCGTGATCGGCGAGGGCGGGGCGGTTTCCGAACCGCTGTCCTGTGCAAAGGCCGGGGTGGCGGCGACCAGCGAGAGGCCACCGAGTAGAATTGTGGAGAAGCGCATCGTTTCCCTTCCAAACCGAGAAAGTCGATGTTCTCACCTGCAACCTCGCGGCGATGCGGCCTCTATTGTGTCGGGTCGAACCCGGCGGACCATCTTCCGTCGCAAGGCGTATGAAACTGACAGCGCATGGTGCGCCGCACAAGCGTAATCTAAGCTATTGTGGATTTTGGCTGTCACGATGTTGCGTATCGGGCACAGGGGATGTCGCCAGATTCTCGTGGCGCGCGCCCATGGGCAGCGAGCGGATATGGATGTCGCGCTGGGGATAGGGCAGGCCGACGCCATGCTCCTTGAACAGCCACCATAGGCGGTTCAGCACGTCCGACCGGACATTGCCGACCCCGCTTTCAGGGTCGCTGATCCAAGCCAGTATCTCATGCTGCAACGCGTAATCGCCAAAGCTCATCAGCCAGACGCTGGGCTTCGGGCTTTTCAGGACGCGCGGCGATTCATTGGCGGCGCGCAGCATCAGTTCCTGGGCAAGGCGCAGGTCATTGTCATAGGCGATCGACACGGGGATGCGCACGCGCACGTTGCGATCGGAATAGGACCAGTTCTCGACCTCTTGAGTCATCAGATTCTCGTTGGGAATCAGATGCTCCTTGCCGTCGCGGGTGATGATGGACACCGCCCGCACGCCGATCTTGTTGACCCAGCCGATCTCGCTTTGCAGCGCGATCACGTCGCCCGGCTTGATCGAACGGTCCATCAGCAGGATGATGCCCGCGATCAGGTTGCCGATCGTCTTCTGCAACCCGAACCCGATCGCCAGGCCGAACCCGCCGGAAAACAGCGCCAGGCTCGTCAGGTCGATCTCAAGCAGGTCGGTGGCGAAGAAGAAGGCGATGACGACGATGCCGATGCTGGCGAGTTTTTGCGCCAGCAGCTTCTGGGTCGGGTCCAGCCCGCGGGCATGGCCGATCCATTGCTCGGTGATGCGCGTCGCCACCCGCGTGACGGCGAGGATGGCAACCACCGTGACCAGCATCGTGACCAGCAGCATCACCGAGAAGCGCCGCGATCCGACGGTGAAGCCGATCTGATCCGCAAGTCGCGTTACCGGCTCCAGCCCGCCGATCTCGCGGCTGAACAGCGCGATGAAACAGACGATGGCGAAGATCCGGGCCAGCCAGCGCGGCAGGCCCAGCCCGCGCAGCAACTGGAACCCCGCGCGCGCCACCGACGTGCCCAGCGCCAGCCCGATCGGCACGCCCGCCAACCTACCCCAGGGCCAGAGCGCGGCCAGCGTCATCAACAACAGGGCGGCGGCCAGATGCTGGGTGATGGCGCAGATCCGCGCTTGCAGCGCATCGCCCCGCGCGATGGCGAAACGCTGCACCAGCGCGGCGATGCGCGGCCCGATCCGGCGCCCCGCCACCACGCCCAGCGCCAGCATCGCCAGCGTCAGCGCGGTGGCGACCCCCGCTTCGATCGCCTCGCTCCGGCCGGGCAGCTCGACGCCGCTCGCCTGGAGCCATTCGATCAGGGTCATCCCCGCGCCGCCCGGAAGCGGGCCAGCCCCTGGTCGAGATCGGCGATCAGGTCGTCGGTGTCCTCCAGCCCGATCTGCAGGCGGATCAGCGGCCCGGCGAAATCGCGCCGGGTGACGCTGCGATAGCGATGCGGGTCGGCCGGGATGGCAAGGCTTTCATAGCCGCCCCAGCTGAACCCCAGGCCGAAATGGCGCAGCCCGTCGATCATCGCGGTGCGCGCGGCGTCGGTGCCGCCGTCGAGCACGAAGGCGAACAGCCCGCTCGACCCCAGGAAGTCGCGGACGAAGAGGTCATGCCCCGGGCAGGAAGGAAGGGCCGGGTGCAGGACCTGCGCCACGCCCGGCTGTTCGGACAGCCATGTCGCAATGGCCAGCGCGCTCTTCTGGTGGTGCGCCAGCCGCACGCCCATGGTGCGCAGCCCCCGGCTGCCCAGATAGGCGTCGTCGGGGCTGGCGACCTGCCCAAGCTGAAAACTGGTATCGCGAAGCGCCGCCCAGTGCGACGGCGCGGCGGTGACCGATCCCAGCATCGCGTCGGAATGGCCGACGACATATTTGGTGCAGGCCAGCACGGTCAGGTCGACGCCCTTTTCGATCGCCGGGAAGAAGAGCGGCGTCGCCCAGGTATTGTCGAGGATGGTGGTCACGCCCCGTGCCCTGGCGGCGGCGGTGATGGCGGGAACGTCCTGCACCTCGAAGCTGAGCGAGCCGGGGCTTTCGAGAAAGATCGCCCGGGTCGCCGGACCGATCAGCGCGGCGATGCCGGCCCCCACCAGCGGGTCGTAGAATCGCGTCGTGATCCCCATCCGCGCGAGCAGCCCGGTGGCGAGCCCGCGCGTCGGGTCATAGGCGCTGTCGACCAGCAGCAGCTCGTCGCCGGGCGACAGCACCGACAACAGGGCCGCCGCGATCGCCGCCACGCCCGAGGGGTAGAGGAAGGTCGCCTCCGCCCCCGGTTCCAGGCCGGTCAGCGCATCGGCCAGCGACCATTGGGTGGGCAGCCCCTTGCGCCCATAGAACAGCTTTTCGTGCAGGTCGCCCGCGCCGGTGGCGCGCATATGGGCGACATCGTCGTACAGCACGGTCGATCCGCGCCAGACGGGGACGTTGACCACGCCTTGCGTCCATTCGGCGCGACGGCCCGCCTGGACCAGACGGGTGGCGGCCCGGATCGGCTGGTCGTCGTCGCTCATGATGGTCATGCGTCTTTCGCTTTGGGAGTGCTGGGGTCGGAGCCCCATTCGGTCCAGCTGCCGTCATAGACCGGCATGGCGGCGGTACCGGCACCGTCGATCCGCTCCGCCCCGAAGGCGAGGACGCAGGCGGTGACGCCCGAGCCGCAGGAGGCGATCATCGGGCGGGTCGGATCGATCCCGGCGGCGGCAAAGGCGGCGGCGATCGCCTGCGGTGATTTCCAGCGGCCGTCGCTTTCGAACATCATGCCATAGGGCAGGTTGATCGCGCCGGGAATATGGCCGGGTTCGACGCCGGGCCGTGGTTCCGGCTCGCGTCCGGCGAAACGGCCGGGCGAGCGGGCGTCGACCAGTTGCGCGTCACCCGCCACGACATGGCCACGCATCTCGCGCAGCGTGCGGAGGCGGGACAGGTCGGCATCGGCCACGAACAGGCCGGGCGTCTCGCACGCGCCCGCCGGGCCGGTGGCAACCGGATATCCCGCCGCGCACCAGGCCTCGAGTCCGCCGTCGAGCAAGGCGACATGGCGTGCGCCGAACAGGCGCAGCATCCACCAGACCCGCGCCGAACTGTGCAGCGGCGATCGATCGTACAGCACGATCCGGTCCGCATGGCCGACGCCCACCGCGCTCATCGCATGGGCAAAGGCCTCTGCCTCGGGCAAGGTCATCGGCAGATCGGCTTTGGGATCGGCGAGGGTGGCGAGCGACAGGAAGCGCGCACCGGGCACATGCCCGTCCTCGAACCCGGCCAGCGCCCTTTCGCATCGGGGATCGTCGAGGAAATAGGTGACATCGAGGATGCGGACGTCCGCGTCGCCCGCGATCGCGGCGAGTTCGTCCGGGGTGATGAGTGGCGGCATGGGACTCCCCTTGGTCGAGTATTGCGTACCTAGGCGCGTTGGGGCGGCCGTCGCAACCCGCCCGGGCCTTGCGGCGAGGATGGCGGAATGGCCTTCGCCCCCGTTCCGCGCGGTCGTCTTCTGCCTGGGGGGAAGGGCGCCGTCAGGGGCTGCGGCGATCGGCATTGGCGATTCCGGCATGGCTGCCCTACATGGCTGGTCATGAAGCATCTCGGCCAGACCAGTTCGCTGCCCGCTTCGCCGGAAGAAGCGGTGCTTGATTATGTCCCCAATCCGCGTCCGGGGCGTTGCTATCTCGTCCGGTTCGCCGCGCCCGAATTCACCTCGCTCTGCCCGGTGACCGGCCAGCCCGACTTCGCGCATCTGGTGATCGACTATGTGCCCGGCGAGACGATCGTCGAGTCCAAGTCGCTCAAGCTGTTTCTCGGCAGCTTCCGCAACCATGCCGGTTTCCACGAGGATTGCACGGTCGGCATCGGCGAGCGCTTGTTCGAGGAAATGAAGCCGGTCTGGCTGCGCATCGGCGGCTATTGGTATCCGCGCGGCGGCATCCCGATCGACGTCTTCTGGCAGTCCGCCGCCCCGCCGGCCGATCTGTGGCTGCCCGATCAGGGTGTCGCGGGGTATCGCGGACGCGGGTGAGTGGTGGATCGGGCGTCGCCGCTCTGGCGTCGGGGCCACCCATCAGGCGGCCGGCGCGTCCCCCTTGCGCAAATAGGCGAACATGTGGGGCACATAATCCGCTTTTCCGAGACGGACGCCGTGATGGCGGAGGATCGCATAGGCGGTGACGACGTGGAAATAGAATTGCGGCAAGGCCCAGTCGCGAACATATTGTTCGCCAGTCAGGTCGAATGTCATGCCGTCCGGCAAGGTGATCGTGATGGGCCGGCTGGCCGCCGGATCGAGTGCATCACCGGGTAGAGTGGCGAGAAAGGACTGGGCATCCGCGATATATCGTCGGACCTGATCCCACGACCCTGCCGCCGATCGGGCTTCGTGACCCTCGGCTGCGATCATCGTCAGCCATTGGGGTATGGCTTCGTCGCGCAGACGAAACACGGCGTCTTGCGCCTGATAGACGGCGAACCGGATCTGTGACGACAGCGGGAGCATGTCGTCGTCCAGTCGCGCGTCGAGCAGGTTTCGGGTCTGTTTCGACCCGTGCTCCTCCGCCTTGCCAAGCAACCCGTCCAGGGTCTGGAGCATCTGGCGATAGGTGGGGATGAGTAGCCCGGTGAGAAGCATGGCCGGACTATTGCGCCCGTTTATGTCAGCGCGGTGACCGCGCCTCGCGGGTATTTCCGGCGATCAATGGCTCCCGCATCCGTTTGCGGTGCAGCAAATATGTAATACACCTTGCAACCTTCCTGCCAAATGCGGGTTGACCATGAATGCGTGGTGTGCGGCGGAATCGCCGCGACCGCCGCGTTTTCAAGGACATGCGACATGGCGGAAGCGAACGGACCCGTGATCGAACGACTGGCGCTGATCGGAAATTTTCTGCCCCGGCAATGTGGGCTCGCGACCTTCACCACCGATGTCTACACCGCATTGCGCGACCGTTTCCCCGAGGTGGCGGTCGATGTCTATGCGATGGACGATCATCCGGGGCGCTACGCCTATCCGCCCGCCGTCACCGCCGCGATTCCGCAGGATGAGCGCGCCGCCTATATCGCCATGGCCCGCCGGATCGAGGCAAGCGGCGCGCAGGCTATCTGGGTCCAGCACGAATATGGCATTTACGGCGGCGCGGCGGGCGAGCATCTGCTTGCGCTGCTCGACCGTACTACGCTGCCGGTGATCGCGACGCTGCACACGGTCCTCGAAAAGCCGTCGGCCGATGAGCGCCGGGTGATGGAGGGCCTGTTGCGCCGCTGCGCGCGCATCATCGTCATGGCCGACAAGGGCCGCGACATCCTCCAGCGCGTCTATGGCGCCGATCCGCGCCAGACCGCGATGATCCCCCACGGCGTGCCCGACCGCGAGCTGATGAATCCGGCGGCGCTCAAGCCGCGCTTCGGCTGGGAAGGGCGCAAGGTCGTGCTGACCTTCGGCCTGCTCGCGCCGAACAAGGGGATCGAGACGATCATCGAGGCGCTGCCGGCCATCGTCGCGCATCACCCCGAACTGCTCTATGTGGTGCTGGGCGCGACCCATCCCAACCTGATCGCGCATGAGGGCGAGGTCTATCGCGACCGGCTGAAGGCGCTGGCCGAGGCCCTGGGCGTGTCGGCCAATGTCGCGTTCGTCGATGCGTTTGTCGAGCATGACGAACTGCTCGACTATCTCCAGGCGGCGGATATCTACGCCACGCCCTATACCAACCCCGCGCAGATCACGAGCGGCACGTTGTCCTATGCGGTGGGCGTCGGCAAGGCGGTGGTCTCCACCCCCTATGTCCATGCCACCGAGATACTGGCCGAGGAGCACGGCGTGCTGGTGCCGTTCGGCGATGTCGGCGCCTTTGCGCGAGAGATCGACAGGCTGCTGACCGACGACGCCGCGCGCCAGCGTGTGTCGCAGCGAGCCTATAGCCGTGGCCGCACCATGATCTGGCCGCGCCTGGCCGAAGCCGCGCTGGACCAGATCGGCGCAGCCATCACCGCCCGCCCGCGTCGGCTCTCGGCGAGCTACAGCCCCGCGATCAAGCCGCTCGCCGCCGATCTTTCCGCCATCGAGCGGATGAGCGATTCGACCGGCATGTTGCAGCACGCCATCTATTCGGTGCCCGATCGCCGCCATGGCTATTGCATCGACGATAACGCCCGCGCGTTGATCCTGATGACGCAGGCGCCCGACATCGATCCGGCGACCCGCGACAAATGGACCACCATCTATGCCTCGTTCCTGCAATATGCGTGGAACCCCGAGGCGCGGCGCTATCGCAACTTCATGCGGTTCGACCGGAGCTGGTGCGAGGATGTGGGGTCGGAGGATTCCAACGGCCGCACCCTGTGGGCGCTGGGCGTGACCGCGCGCGACGCCCAGATGGCCAAGCATCGCGACTGGGCGCAGATGTGGTTCGACGCGACTGCCTCGCTGGCGCTCGACCTCGGCTCGCTGCGGGCGCAGGCCTTTGCGATGCTGGGGGCCGCCGCCATGCTGGAGGCGCGGCCGGGCCATCGGCTGGCGCGCGCGATCCTGGAGAAGATGCCCGACCTGCACCTCGCTCTGCTCGAAGAGGCGCGGCGGCCCGAATGGCAGTGGTTCGAGATCGTCCTGGCCTATGACAATGCCCGCGTGCCGCAGGCGCTGATCGAGGCGGGGCGCGCGCTGGGCCGTCAGGACCTGATCGATTGCGGCGTCGCGACGCTGGACTGGATTGTTTCCAAGCAGACCTCGCCCGAGGGGCGTTTTCGCGCGGTGGGCAGCGAAAGCTTCGGCCGTCCCTATGCCGAACCGTTGCAGTTCGATCAGCAGCCGCTGGAAGCGCAGGCGACGGTGGAGGCCTGCGCCTCCGCCTATGAAGCGACGCGCGACCCGCGCTGGATCCGGGAAGGCGAGCGCGCCTATGGGTGGTTCCTGGGGCTCAACGACCTCGACCTGCCGCTGGCGACCGCGCATGACGGCGGGTGTTTCGACGGGCTGATGCCCACCGGGCTCAACCGCAACCAGGGCGCGGAATCGATCCTGGCGCTGCAACTCGCCAATTGCGCCATCGCAAGTCTTTGCCAATCCGCCTCATCCGTGGCAGGAGCCGATCGTCACATCGCCTGATCGCGCCGATGGCGCGACGGGGGGCGGGGCAAGCGTTTTTGTAGAGTGGCGAGACGGTAGCGCGATGGATCTTTTCAACCACCGGCTGCGGCTTCATGCCGATCCTTCGCGCGTCGTCGTGCGGCCTTTCCATATCGCCTGGGGCGGCGGCAACGGCGCGCCACCCAGCCGGACCGAGCGTCTGGTCGGCGAAGTGCTGGCCATGTCGGCGGAGGAAGCGCGCGACCAGCTGGAAATCGTGCTGAAGGATTTCGAGGCGCGGCACTGGCAGACGCGGCGCGTGTTCATCCCGCATTTCTCAATGATTTGGGCCAACTCGTGATCAAGCGCTGATAGGTCGGCGATCTTGCGCTCAATTGCCTTACGGTGCTCACGGGCGATCGTCTCGACTGCGGTACATGACCAATCGCGATGGTCGGCTAACCCAAGTAGCTCCCGGACCCGATCAAGGCTGAACCCAAGGCCGCGCGAGCGGCGAATGAATGACAACCGGCGAAGGGTCCCCTTGTCATAGGTTCGGAAGTTGCCTTCGGTTCGCGCGGGCGGAGGCAGCAATCCGATCTCTTCGTAATAGCGAATCGTCTGCACCTTCGTGCCGGTCGCGTTCGCGAGGTCACCGATTTTTAGAGCCATGGCCCTTGACCCTACAGTTACTGGAGGGTGCATATGCGACGAGGACGAGGATCTTGTCGAGAAGCTAGACGACGTGCGTGTCGCTTCGGCGGAGCGGGAAAAAGGAAACGATGTGCCTACTGAACCCGAATGTCCCTGATGCAAGAACACCCCGCCGGATCGTCCAGACGGGGTGTTCATCCACAAATTTGAAGAAAATAGCGCCTCAGGCCTGGAGGATTACCTTCATCGCCTTTTCGCGTGCGGCATTCGCAAAGACGTCATAGGCGTTCAGGATCTCATCCAGCGGGAAGCGATGGGTCACCAGCTTGCCTGGATTGACCTTACCGGATCCCAAGGTCTTCAGCAGCATCGGCGTGGTGTTGGTGCAAACCAGCCCCATGGAGATGTTGATGTTCTTGATCCACAGTTCTTCGATGTGAAGCTGGACGGGTTTGCCGTGAACGCCGACATTGGCGATGTTGCCGCCTGCCGAAACGATCTTCTGGCAGATATCGAAGGTCGCCGGAATGCCGACCGCCTCGATAGCGACATCAACGCCTGCTCCGCCGGTGATCTCCAAAACGCGCGTAACAGCGTCTTCCGTTCCGACCTGGACCAGATCAGTGGCGCCGAACTGTTTCGCCAACTCCAGCCGCGCCGGATCCATGTCGATCATGATGATGCGGCCGGGCGAGTAGAACTGCGAGGTCAGCAGCACCGACATGCCCACCGGGCCGGCGCCGATAATGGCGATGGCGTCGCCCGGCTTCACCCGGCCGGCCTGGACGCCGATCTCAAGCCCGGTCGGCATGATGTCCGAAAGCATCACAAGCGCCTCTTCGTCAGCGCCCTCCGGGATCGGATAAAGCGAATTGTCGCCATAGGGGATGCGGACATATTCCGCCTGGGTGCCGTCGATCTTATGGCCGAGGATCCAGCCCCCGTCCGAGCAATGCGCGTAAAGCTGGCGCTTGCAATTCGGGCAGGTCCCGCAGGAGGTGACGCACGAAATCAGAACCGCGTCGCCCTTCTTGAGGTTGCGCACGGCTCCGCCGACTTCCTCCACCACGCCGACGCCTTCATGGCCCAGCGTCCGGCCTTCGGTCACCGCGGGCACATCCCCCTTCAGGATATGAAGATCGGTGCCGCAAATCGTGGTCTTGGTCACCCGCACGATCACGTCGGTGGGTTTTTCAATGACAGGTTTTGCCTTTTCGACCCAGTCTTTCTTGCCGGGTCCCTGATAGACGAGCGCTTTCATTCTCGTTTCCTCCTTGGCGCTGATTGTCCGATGTCTTCCGACATTCCCCAAGTGGCCTGCCGCTTGACTTCAAGATCGCCTGATTTTGCTCGCTGGGCAAGCGTTTTTCGCCCCGAGCGGTGTCTGTCGTCGCGCAAACGGCCGAAGTCGGGTGGATCAAGCCT